>DASRWK010000281.1:0-6704 GCA_035776715.1 Microvirga sp. | reverse complement strand
AATCGACTTCGGCAGGATCGACAACTGGGACGACGAGCATCGCGGGCAGGATCAGGGCAAGCCGGGAAAGTTCGAGCGCATCCTCGTCGAGCGGCCCGGGCCCGCAGACCGGCGCGTCGATGCGCCCGTCGATCTTGAGGGCCAGCGCCTCGATCCGTTCCCGCTCTACGACGGGCAGGGCCAGGCGGCCGGGCCGGTCCTTCTCGAGGCCCAAGCGGCGCAGGCGAGCGGCCGGAAGGACGAGATGGGCCTGGCCGCCGGCCACGCCCTCGATCTCGGCGCTGCGCTCCTCGTCCAGATCCTCGACGCCGACCACGAGCGCGCTGCCCTCGATCCCGTCGATCACAACGGGACGGGCGCTGCGAAACTCCATGATCGCCCGCTCGACCGAGGTCGTGGCGGGATTGTCCGACAGGCTTAAAACAAGGCGCATCATCGATGAACTCAGGGAGGGACCCTTCTCGTCAGGGGTTCAGGGCAACAGGCTGCCGACAGCCAAGCTTGCCGCTTCGAGGCACTTTATCACAGGCTTCCCCTGAACCCTAATCGCGCAGATAGGATGGCAGCCATGTCCTATCAACAGGCCGCTCGACGGGGCGTATCCGCCGGGCTATCTGTGCGGCTCATACGGCTTGGACAACTTTTTGAGACGGTTTGATGGCGCCCGCATTGCTCTTCCGACTTTTCGCCCTTGGCTTCTCGGGTTTCGCCGCCATGGCGCAGGCCGCCACCCTCGACGGTTTGGCCGTCCAGGTCACGAATACGAGCGAGCCGGTGCTTTGCGCCGAGAAGGACAATGTCGCCATCAACTTCGCTTCCCCCATGGTGAAGAGCTTCCGGATCGAGACCGTCCACCCGGCCTATATGGGCAGCCTTCGCCAGGATCGGTGGGAGCCGGACTGGACGGCCTGCGAGGACATTTCCGAGGAGACCTCCACGAAGCCCCATCCCGTGATGCACACCCTCTATGAGGATGATCGGATGCGCATCATGGGGCTGACTTTCAGCGAGTTCTGGCGTCCTACCGACGTGACGGTCACCGTCGGAGACAAGGTTTCGCGCGACATCCACCTGATCCAGCTCTTGAAGAAGCACGACGGCAAGGCGGAAGAGGTGATCGCCATGTACCCGGGAGACGGATACTGGCGGATCAAGCCGCTGCCGCCGCAGCACCTGGAGTGGACGGCCTATGGCTCGTCCTTCATCGTCGGCCCGGTGGAGATCGATCAGCGTCCTGTGGCAAACCTGAGGGACGTGGCCTTCGACCCTCAGGACATGCGCTTCACGCTCACCTTCGCCAAGGGCGGCAAGGCCCATGTCGAGGTTGTCGATCTCAACGAGGAGCGCATGGCCCTCGACGTGACCTTCGACCAGGCGATCTCGGGCATGCCCTTTGCGACTTTGCGTTCCATGTACGTGACCGAGTTCAATGCGGATGTGGCGCGCATTGCCGTGCGAGAGGAAAAGGCCCGCGCCTGGCGCGAGGAGATGATCATGGATTTCCGCGAGGCCGCGGCCACCGATGCCTGGATGGGACGGCTCGTCCCCTCCCGCCACAACACCAGCGCGCCGGACATGATGTTCAATCGCTTCCGCGCGGAGCCGGCGCCTTCGCGCTGAACGTCCCGGCGATCGCAGCAACGGGCCGGCCGTCGATCAGCATGAGCCCTGCTGCGATCAGCACCATGCCGGCCACGTGACGCAGCTCCAGCGTCTCGCCCAAGATGAGCACGCCGAAGAGAATGGCGCTGACAGGGATCAGGAAGGTGACGAGGCCGACATTGGTCGCCCCTGCCCGTGCGAGCAGGCGAAAGAAGATGAGATAGGCGACAGCCGTCGAGACGAGGGCAAGCGCGAGAAGGGACAGAACGGCTCCCGTGCTCGGCATGGCCAGGGTCCAGGGCCGGTCGACCATGAGGCTCACAGGCAGGAGAATGCAGCTCGAGGCCGTCACCTGCCCGGTGGCCGCCACCAAGGGCGGGATCCCCAAGGTCTTGAACCGGCGGCCGAACACGCCGGAGAAGCCGTAGGAAAGCGCCGCGCCCAGCACCGCGAGCTGCGCGAGCACGCTCGTATTCAGCGACGTCAGGGCCGCGGCCCCGATCATGACCGCAACGCCAACGAATCCAACGATGACACCGCCCAGGCGCGCGCCCGTCAGCCGCTCGTCGCTGGTGAAGTAATGCGCCACAACCACCGTGAAGAGCGGCGTCGTCGCGTTGAGAATGGATGCCAGACCGCTCGCGATGTGGCTCTGCCCCCAGACGATCAGGGTGAAGGGAATGACGTTGTTGAGAATGCCCATGCCGAAAAAGGCCGCCCATGCCCGGCGCTCCCGTGGAAGGCGCATGCCCATGGCCCGCAGCGCGATCTGCAATGCGAGCGCCGCGAGCAGGACCCGCAGCCCCACGATGGTCAGGGGCGGCAACTCTCGCACCGCCACGCCGACGAACAGGAACGACCCGCCCCAGATGACCGAGAGGAGCCCGAGCAGCGCCCAATCCGAGGCCGCATTGGTTTTCTGAATGGGAGCCTGAGACATGCGCCGGTTCCGGATGCGAAGGCCCTCACATGGCACGGGTCACGATGATCCGCGACCCGTTTTCTGCGATGAACCCGATCGGCCGCTCCTGTCTCCTTTCGAACCCAGGCGGGAACGAGCCGGAAAGGTTTGATTCACGAAAAGTGTGGGTTGTTCCGGATCTTTACGGCTCGTTCACGCCTTGGGCGCGAGTTTAGGGTCATCACACGCCCCTGGAAGCCTCAGGCATGAATCCGCAGACCTCACATCATCCCTCCTATGGCACCGACGATTCCGGTTACGGGCAGGCGCGCGGTCATGTGCGTTCGAGCTTCTGCATCATGCCCCACACCCCGCATCCCGGGCGCAATGCCAGCTTCATCTTCGGCCGCTCGGATTCTCGCATCCGCCCGCTCCTCAACCAGGCGGAGCGGGACCGTCTGCATTGCTGGTCCATGATCATCGCTCTGGCCTCGTCGGCCGCCGGCACTACCCTGCTCCTCACCGCCATCCTGCGCTGACTCACGCGCCTCGCCCCCGGCGTGCCTTGCCCCTCGTTACGTTAGCTGAGCGGCCAGAAGAACATGATGAGGGGCGTCCCAACCAGGACCACGATGATCGAGAGCGGCAGACCGAGCCGCCAGTAATCGCCGAAACGATATCCGCCGGGCCCCATCACGAGCGTGTTGCACTGGTGCCCGATGGGCGTGAGGAAGTCGCAGGCCGCGCCGATCGCCACCGCCATCAGGAAGGCATCGGGCCTGAAACCGAGCTGAGTGGCGAAACTCGCGGCGATGGGCGCCATCACGAGCACGGTCGCCGCATTGTTGAGGAACGGCGTCACCGCCATGGCGGCCACCATGATGAGAACGAGGGCGCCGGTGGGTGGAAGCATGTTCGCCGCCGACGACAGCCAGCCTGCTATCAGGTCCGTGCCACCGGTCGTTCGGATGGATTCGCTGACGGGAATGAGCGCTCCCAGCATGACGATAATGGGCCATTCGATCGTCTCATAAGCCTCGCGCAGAGTAAGCGAACCGAACAGGACGAGCAGAACGCCCGCGCCGAAGAAGGCGATGGAAACGGGAAGCACATTGAACGCGACGAGCACCATCGTGACGCCGAGAATGATCACCGGCAGGAGGCTGCGGCGCGCGTTGCCGAGGCGGATCTCGCGCTCGGCCAGGGGAAGACAGCCGAGATTGCGCAAGGTATCCGGCAGCTTCTTGAGATTGCCCTGAAGCACGAGGACATCGCCCGCCCGCAAGGTGATGGTGCGCAAGCGCTCCTTGAACCGCTCCCCGCTGCGGCTCACCGCGATCAGGTTCACGCCGAAGCGCTCGTAGAGCCCGATGCGCTCGGCAGAAAGGCCGGCGAGCACCGAGTTGGGCCCGACGATCGCTTCGATCACGCCGATCTCATCCGTTGCCTCGTCCATTTCCGGCAGGCGATGCTCACGGCTGAGCTTGAGACCGGCACGCGCCACGGTGCTCTCGAGCGACTCGGATTCCCCCTCCAGCATGAGGAGATCGTTCTCGCGGATCGTCATGTCCGGCAGTGGGCTCGAACTGCGGGTCTCATTGCGAATGATGGCAGCCACCTTCACTTCGCCATTGGCGAGCTTGTGCAGATCGGCGACAGTCTGCCCCACCACATCGGACTCGGCCGTGACCCGCGCTTCGGTGACGTAGTCCTTGATATTGAGCGCCTCGTCGAGGGAAGCGGCCCCCTTGCGGCCTTTGGGCAAAAGGCGATAGCCGAAGGTGAGGAACACCATGCCTGCCAATGCAATGCCGACGCCCACCGGCGTGAAGTCGAACATGCCGAAGGGCTCGCCCAGCAATTCACCCCGCACCCGTGACACGATGATGTTGGGAGAGGTGCCCACCAGGGTCACGATGCCGCCCAGGAGAGACCCGAAGGCCATGGGCATGAGAAAGCTGGAGGGGAGCGTCTTCGTCCGGCGCGCAATCTGGAACGCAACGGGGATCATCATCGCCAGCGCGCCGATATTCTTCACGAAGGCCGACAGGACCGTCACCGACGCGACCAGCATCATCACCTGGCTCTGCTCGCTTCGCAGGTAAGGTGCCACCCTGTTGAGGGCCACCTCCAGCACGCCGGACTTCGCCACCGCCGCGCTCACGAGGAGAGCGCTGGCCACGATGATAACGATATCGTCGCTGAAGCCGGTGAAGGCCTCCTCGGCTGGCACGATGCCGACGAGCACCGCGACCAGCAGCGACATCACGGCAACGAGGTCATACCGGAACCGCCCCCAGACGAAGAGCGCCATCATCCCGGCGACGATGGCGAAGGAGAGCATTTGCTGATGGGTCATGAGGGATGTGCGTGAGTGGGAACTTACGTCCTAACGCGCGACCGACCTTCTTTGTGCCCTGCTACCTATTGACCGATAACGAGAGCCCAGTAGCGCCCGTAGCGATTGTCGGCATCCGCGCGGGCGAGGCCGATCTTGCGGGCCTGAGGCATCAGCAGGTTGGTGTTGTGCCCGGGCGAAGCCTTCCAACGGCCGATGGCGCCATCCACCGTATCGGAGCCTGCGGAAAGATTCTCGGCCGCATAGCCTATGATGCCGAACTTATCCATGCGGCTCGCGAAATTGCCATGGCTCAGCTTGCCGGCGGCCGCCACCACCCGAGCCTGGTATTCCGCCGCCTCGTTGAGCTTGGGATCGACGCTCACCGGGCTCAGCCCTTTGGAGACACGATAGGCCGAAATCAATCTGGCGGCCGCCGCCGCGTCACCGGTGGAACTGGCGAGAACGGCATCCCTCCCCGTGAGCGACGTATCGCTGGCGCAGCCCGCAAGCGCCAGGACGACCATGGTCGAGATGAAAAGAACACGCATCGACATTCCCCTTGGGGGCGGCTTCAGACACCGCTCCTCTTGAAAAAAAGTCCCGTGGCGGTCATGTGCAAAGCCATGATCCGATGCGCTGAATGCCATGATGCAGCGTGAGGGTCCAGACGGTTCCCATCTTCCCTTACGCGTCAGCTGAGCGCATGTCCCTGCCTCCTCTCCCCTCTCAGGTCGCCATCGTCGGCGGAGGCCCTGCCGGCCTGATCGCGGCGGAAACCCTGGCGCGCGCAGGCGTTGGCGTGACCGTCTACGAACGGATGCCTTCCGTCGGCCGCAAGTTTCTCATGGCAGGCCGGGGAGGCTTGAACCTGACCCATTCCGAGGAGTTCGGGCGGTTCGTCGCCCGCTATGCCGAGGCGGAACCCGTGCTGAGCCCCCTGATCGGGGCTTTCCGCCCAGAGGATCTGCGCTCCTGGTGCGAAGGCCTGGGCCAGGAGACCTTCGTCGGGTCCAGCGGACGGGTTTTTCCCAAGGCCTTCAAGGCCTCGCCCCTTCTCCGGGCATGGCTGGCGCGCCTGGAGGGCCTCGGCGTGCGATTTGCCCTGCGCCACACCTGGCAGGGCTGGGACGATGCAGGCGCCCTGGTGTTCACGGCCCCCGGGGGTGAGACGGCGCGAGCCACCCCCGACGCCACGATCCTTGCCTTGGGCGGCGCCAGCTGGCCGCGGCTCGGCTCGGACGGCTCGTGGACGGGCATCCTCCAGGACAAGGGCGTCACGCTCGCCCCCTTCCGCCCGGCCAATATGGGCTTCACCCTCCCCTGGTCCGAGGTGATGCGGAGCCGTTTCGAGGGCGAGCCGCTGAAGCGCATTGCCCTGACCTTCGAGGGCATGACCGTGAAGGGCGAAGCAATCGTCACGGCGGACGGACTCGAAGGGGGCGCGGTCTATGCCCTCTCGAGCCGACTGCGCGACGCCGTCGAGCGGCAAGGAGGCGCTACGCTGCTGCTGGACCTTCGGCCGGATCTCTCCCTCGACGCCCTCACGAAGCGCCTGAGCGCACCCCGCAGGGGCCAGTCCGCCTCCACCTTCCTGCGCAAGGCGGCGGGCTTGAGCCCCCTCGGCACCGCCCTGCTTCGCGAATCAACGCCGCAGCTGCCGACGCAACCCGATGCCCTGGCCCGGCTCATCAAGTCCGTGCCCCTGACGCTGACGGGCACGAAATCCTTGGAGAGGGCCATTTCCACCGCTGGCGGCATTCCCTTCGACGAGATGGACGAGCATCTCATGCTCAGGCGCCTGCCGGGAGTCTTCGCGGCCGGAGAGATGCTGGACTGGGAGGCACCGACCGGGGGTTATCT
>DASRWK010000280.1:0-3002 GCA_035776715.1 Microvirga sp. | reverse complement strand
TTCCACCAGTCGCACGGGCCGGTCGTCGTCGACGACATGGATCAGGACGAGGCGGGCGGAAACGTGGCGGGCGAGCAGAGTGGCCCGGCGCAAGGCACGATCGGACCGTGTCGAAAAGTCGGTCGCCACCAGGATTGTTCTCATCGTCGCTCGCTCCTCTTCCGGCAGGTGATCCTACCATGACCGGGCGCCACCGATCGCGACAGGCTTCGCCGACCTTGGCGGATCCCGGAGCAGGGGTTGCAATCGGCTGCCTGTCTGGCACGGTGGCATTCCCTCCGGGCGGGTTGAAACCGGCCCCTGGTCCTTACCGCCGGATCCCGGTGATGAGTTTCGAAAGTGAAGGCTCAAGGCAGCATGGAAGTTCGGTCGAAAGAGGCCTCGGGGCCTAATCGTCGGGTTCGTTCGGATCCACATCCTGCACTCCGCGGCCCCGGGCGGTCCCGACGGCAACCGAGTGATTGGAGCGCTGGCCTGCGCCCGCGAGAGCCTGCGCGCGCCGACCTGGGAGGCCTGTCCCCGCAGGGCCGTTCGCCTGCCGGGAAGCGCCGCCCATGAGCAGGTACGAGGCCCCCCGATCCGCGGAGGCGGTGCCCCATGGCCATGCGGGTGAGGTCTTCGCGGCTTTTCTCAAGCTCGGCCTGACCTCCTTCGGCGGTCCGGTGGCCCATCTCGGGTATTTCCGGGACGAGTTCGTCGTCCGGCGCCGCTGGCTCGACGAGCGGGCCTATGCGGACATCGTGGCGCTGTGCCAGTTCCTGCCGGGCCCGGCCTCGAGCCAGGTCGGCATGGCTGTCGGCCTGTCCCGGGCGGGCTATCTCGGAGCGCTCGCCGCCTGGACGGCCTTCACGCTGCCCTCGGCCATCGCTCTGGTGCTGTTTGCCTTCAGCATCGGCGTGCTGGGAGAGACCCTTGGTTCCGGATGGCTCCATGGCCTCAAGGTGGCGGCCGTGGCGGTGGTGGCGCTGGCCGTGCTCGGCATGGCCCGGTCCCTGACGCCGGACAGGGAGCGCGCCACCCTGGCGGTCGCGGCCGCCGCCGTCACCCTTGCCGTCCCGTCGGCCTGGGGGCAGGTCTGCGCCATCGTGCTCGGCGGCCTTGTGGGTTTGACCCTCCCGAGGGGAGGAGCGCCTGCCGATCACGCGGCACTCCCCCTATCGGTGAGCCGCAGGGCCGGGTTCACCGCGCTCCTCGCATTCTTCGCCCTGCTGATCGGTCTGCCGTTCCTGGCGGCGGCGACGGGCAGCCAGAGCATCGCCCTGTTCGATGCCTTCTATCGCTCGGGCTCCCTTGTCTTCGGCGGCGGCCACGTGGTCCTGCCGCTGCTCCGGGCGGAGGTCGTGCCGCCGGGCTGGGTGACGAACGACGCGTTCCTCGCCGGATATGGCGCGGCCCAGGCGGTGCCGGGTCCGCTCTTCACCTTCGCGGCCTATCTCGGCGCGGTCATGGATCCGCAGCCCAACGGATGGGCGGGAGCGGCCCTGTGCCTGGTGGCCGTCTTCCTCCCCTCGATCCTGCTGGTGATCGGCGTCCTGCCGTTCTGGGAGGCCCTGCGGCGCACGCCGCCGGCACAGTCCGCCCTGAGGGGCGTCAATGCCGCCGTGGTGGGGCTGCTGCTGGCCGCCCTGTATCACCCCGTCTGGACGGCCGGGATCCTGGGCGCCGCGGACTTCGCCCTCGCGGCGGCGGCGTTCCTGCTGCTGTACATGTGGAAGGCGCCACCCTGGCTGGTCGTGATCCTGAGTGCCGTCGGCGGTGCGCTCATTGCCGCCTGGTGAGACAAGCCGAGCGGCAGATCGTTTCGGGCCGGGCGGAGAGCCGTCGTTCCCGGGACGCTCGCGGTCTTCCATCACCCGACACAGGAGGCGATGCACGGGCCTTTGCTCTATCATCTCGGCATCACACTCGGTCGCCTGCCTTGGCTCGCCCGGTGGGGCGGCCCGTGGCTCGTCATTCGTCTCAACGTGCCGGCGCTTGTCGTGATCGTCCTGATCGATATCCCGCCCGGCCGGGAGGAGACCCGCTGACCGTCGTCACGAACTGGACGGGAGCCGCGATCTGCACCTCGTGCCCTGGCTCGATCAGGCCCGGGGCCGGTGCGATGTAGGGTTGGACGACGCCTCTCGTTCCGAGGGTCAGGATCGCTATGCGCATATTGCCTCTCGATGCGAAGCCTCAAGGTTTTCAAGTATCCTGAGGTGAGCCGATGGCCACGAACGCACGTTAGAGCTCCATTCGACACACGAGACAGGAGCCCAGCACAAATTCCTCCGGATGCGCTCAATGACGATCCTGTCGGGATTCACAAAGGGGGCTTGGGAATCCTGGCGCTCCGCGGATCAAAAGATTCCAAGTCCACTCCTGGGATGGCGAAACAATCGTGCAGTTGCCAAGTTGACGCAACTGAACTATCCTGCCCGCCGGCTTGTTATCGAGAGAGGGAGGGCTGCATGGCTGTGAAGCGCTTGCTGAACATTCCTCCCGCGTCCGGACGCTAGGTCCGGTTCCGCGGGACATCTGATCCCGCACGCATAAGCTCATCCCCATTATCACCGAACATCGGGCAGCTCTCGGCCTCCTGTTGTGGCCTCTCGCGCTGCTTGTGCACGTTTTCAGGAGAGGTGCGCCTCGGCGCAGCCTGTTCATGTCCATGACGAAGCAAACCAAGCGCGGGGATGCGACCCGCGACGTATTGAGATTCACCTTCCAGCACTGGCGCGACGAGCCGCGCTATGTGGCGCTCGTTGTCGTCACGATCATGATTTCCACGCTCGCGGATGTATTCATGCCGGTTTTCGCGGGTCGTCTGGTGGACGCCCTCGCCGCGAGCGGCGGCAACCGAGAGGACGCCCTGAACGCGGCTCTTGCCGCCTTCGCGATCATGACGGGTCTGGGCCTCGTCACGATCGTGATGCGGCATCTGTCATTCTACGGCATCGTGGAGCTGACCCTGCGCATCATGGGGCGCGTGGCGCGAGATGCCTTCGCGCGGGTGCAGCGCT
>DASRWK010000279.1:0-3379 GCA_035776715.1 Microvirga sp. | reverse complement strand
ATGGGTCCGCAATCCGTTGCTATCCTTGCCGGAATCCGAAGACGCTCGTCTTCTTGATCTCGGCATCCTCGAGGGTTCGCGTCACCGGAACCTCGTAGCTCGCAAGCCGTTCGAGCCGTTCCTTGGGAAGGTAGCTGCGCCCGGGGTCGCCGATGAGGACGGCGGCCCCGCGCCGGCTCAGGTCGAACAGCCATTCCGTCACCCGGGCAGCGAGGTCGCGCTCATAGCAGATATCGCCCGCCAGGACCGTCTCCCATCCCCGGTCCTGGCCGATGAGGTCGTCCTGGAGGGGTGAGACCGCGACTCCGTTCGCATCGGCGTTCAGCGCGATGGCCGCAATGGCGAAGCTGTCGATGTCGCAGGCGGCGACCTCGGCGGCGCCCGCCTTCATGGCCGCGATGGCCACGAGGCCCGAGCCCGATGCGAAATCGAGAACGCGCCGTCCGCGTACGGTTTCGGGATGATCGAGAATATAGCGGGCAAGCGCCTGGCCGCCCGCCCAGGCGAAGACCCAGAATGGCGGCGGCAAGCCGATCTCTCCCAGTTGCTCCTCGGTGCGCTGCCACAGCTCCGTCGCCTCGTCGGCCACGTGCAGAGAGAGTTCCGGCGCATGGGGCACCGGCAGGAGCCGGGTCTCGGCGAGGATGAAGGCTTTCGGATCGGTGATCATGGGCTCAGCATGGAGGCGTAAAGCCGTTTGACGCGGTCCATCACATCCTGTTCCGTAAAGCCGTCGAGAACCCGGATGCGCGCAGCCGCGCCCATGCGGGCCAGGCGCTCCGGATCACGGGCGAGGGAGAGGAGCGCCTCCGCCAGCGCGGAGAAATCGTCGGGCGGCACGATGAGGCCCTCCACGCCGTCACGGACGAGAGTGCGGCAGCCCGGAACGTCGGTGGTGACGATGGCGCGGCCGCAGGCCGCTGCCTCCAGGAGCGTTCGCGGCAGGCCCTCTCCGCCGCGGGAGGGAAGACAGGCGACGTGGTGATCGCGCCAGACGGCGGCGACGTCCCGGGTCGGGCCATGCCAGGAGACTCCGGGTTCCGCGCCCCAGGCCTTCAGGGTCTCTTCCGGAACGGCCCTCGGATTCGACGGGTCGGGCGCTCCATAGAGGGAGAGCTCGATCTCCGCTCCCTCCGCCCGGGCCGCGCGCACCGCCTCGACGGCAAGGTCCACGCCTTTCGACCAGAGCATGCGCGCGACGAGCGCGACCTTCAGCGGCGGCTGCGCGGGAAGAGGCGAGGGGACAAGGGCTTCTGGGTCGATGCCGGCCCCGCCGACGATGGTGACCTTCGGGCCCGCCGGATCGAGGCCGAGGAGGCGCGGATCGTCCGTATTCTCGAAGAGATAGCGGGTCTTCGGCGTCTCAATGCCGCGAACCAGGAGCCGCACGGCGCGCCGGGACAGGCGCCCGACCCGGTCCGTCCGGGCACCCAGGAAGCCGAGGCCGGTGAGGGCATAGACCCGACGGCCGACCCCCGCCAGAGTGGCGGCGAAGCCTCCGACCAGGATGCTCCTGAGGGCGATGCAATGGATCATGTCGGCCTTCTCGTCCTTCAGGATCGCGGCGAGTTGACCCGCCGCGTAGCCGGCCGTCATGGGGTTGATGCTGCGCCGCTCGACCTGCAGCGGGATCACCCGCGCGCCGGTGGCCTCGATGGTCTCCCGATGCGCACGCACACGGGTGACGACGGCCACCTCGAGCCCCAGCTCGCGCGCGGCCCGGGCCATGGGGAGGCAATGGGAGGCGAAGAACCAGTCCTCGGTGACGACGAAGACGAGCTTGCTGCCTGAGAGGTCGGGAAGATCGGACGGCAAGGGAAACCTTGGGTGAAACGGATGTGCTGTTCTAGAGCATCGGACCCGAAAGTGGAAACCGCTTTAGGGACCCATCCGATGCTTCCTTTTTACCCGGCGCGGCGTGCGGCCCCGCCCCTCTGAGGGAACCTCCCTTTTCTCCCGCCCGTTGCATTCGGCCTGGAAAGGAGGCGTGCATGAGTGAGTGGTTGCCGACGATCCTGGCGACGATTGCGGGAATTCTGTCCACGGCGAGCTTCGTCCCACAGGTGCTGAAAGCATGGCGGGAGCGCGATACGGCAGCGATCTCGAAGCGCATGTACATGGTGACGGTGACCGCCTTCACCCTCTGGTCGATCTACGGGTTCCTGATCGGCGCCATGCCGCTCATCGTCTTCAACCTGCTGAGCTTAGGCTTGAGCGGCACGATCCTGTTCCTGAAGATCCGCAACGACCGTCAAGAGGCGCGGGCCGGCAAGTCTGCCGCAGGCCTGCGGAAGGAACCGCACATGGCGCAGCCCGGTTGATCTTCCGCTTCAACGAAGGCGAGACATGCTGCTGGACCCGCACCCCTCCACCGATTCCGTCGTCGATCCGCGCGATGCCGCCGAAACGGCGGGGCTCGTTTATGTCTCCGACGAGGAGCCGGGCATCCGCCGCAAGAAATCGGGCAAGGGCTTCACCTATCTGGGCCCCGACGGGAAGAAGGTGGACGATCAGTCCACGCTCGACCGGATCAGGTCGCTCGCCATTCCGCCCGCCTATACTGACGTATGGATCTGCCCCAGGGCCAATGGCCATATCCAGGCGACGGGCCGCGACGTGAAGGGGCGCAAGCAATATCGCTACCACCCCGCGTTCCGGGAGGTCCGCGAGAGCACGAAATACGAGCGGATGCTCGAATTCGCCAGGGGCCTTCCCGCCATCCGCAGGACCATCAGCGAGCACATGAGCCAGCGCGGCCTGCCCCGTGAGAAAGTGCTGGCGACCGTGGTTCATCTTCTCGAGAACACCCTGATTCGCGTCGGCAACGAGGATTACGCGAAGCAGAACAAGAGCTATGGCCTCACGACCCTGCGCGATCCGCATGTGAAGGTGGACGGCAGCGAGCTGCGTTTCCAGTTCAAGGGAAAGAGCGGCAAGACCTGGAAACTGCAGGTGAAGGATCGCCGCGTCGCCAAGATCGTAAAGGCCTGCCAGGATCTGCCGGGGCAGGATCTGTTCCAGTATCTTGACGACGAGGGCGAGCGCCAGTCGATCACGTCCTCGGACGTGAACGCCTATCTCAAGGAGATCACGGGGCGCGACATCACCGCCAAGGATTTCCGCACCTGGGCCGGCACTGTGCTTGCGGCCCTGGCCTTGTCGGAATTCGAGCAGTTCGACAGCGAGGCGAAGGCGAAGAGGAACATTCGCGCCGCCATCGAGCAGGTCGCCGCCCGCCTCGGCAATACGCCTACGATCTGCCGCAAGTGCTATGTGCATCCGGAAGTGTTCAACTGCTATCTCGAAGGCGGTCTCCTTCTGGAGATCAAGAAGGAGATCGAGGCCGAGCTGCGCGAGGAGCTGCCTTCGCTCCGCCCCG
>DASRWK010000278.1:0-2090 GCA_035776715.1 Microvirga sp. | reverse complement strand
CTCCAAGTACCGCGAGATCATGGGTGCCACGAACCCGGAGAGCGCCGTTGAGGGCACCATCCGCAAGAAGTTCGCCCGCTCGGTCGGCGAGAACTCGGTTCACGGCTCCGACAGCGTCGAGAACGCCAAGATCGAGATCGCCCAGTTCTTCTCGGGCAACGAGATCGTGGGCTGAGCCTAGCCCTCCCTGCCAAGGGAGGGTGGCGCCCGAAAGGGCGACGGGTGGGATGAGACCTCGATCCTGAGAGGTCGGCGCTTCCACCCCACCCCGGACCTCCGGTCCGACCTTCCCTGAGCGGGGAGGGATGGAAAAGCCGCCCCTTGGGCGGCCTTTTTGTTTCCCTCATCCGGCCTATGATGCGCCTATGAACCTGACGCCCCGCATCGAGCGGCGCACCTCGGTGTGCCCCCATGATTGCCCCTCGGCCTGCTCCCTCGACGTGGAGGTGATCGAAGGCCGCTCCATCGGGCGCGTGCATGGGTCCGAGACCAACCGCTACACGGCGGGCGTGGTCTGCGCCAAGGTCGCCCGCTACGCCGAGCGCATCCACCATCCCGACCGCCTGCTCCATCCCTTGAGGCGCACCGGGCCGAAGGGTTCGGGGTCCTTCGAGCGCATCTCCTGGGACGAGGCCCTCGATACGGTCGCCAAGGCCTTCCTGAAGGCGGAAGGCGAGTTCGGCTCGCAGTCCGTCTGGCCCTATTACTACGCGGGCACCATGGGTCTCGTGATGCGCGACGGCATCAACCGCCTGCGCCATGTGAAGAAATATTCGGGCCAGTATTCCACCATCTGCACGCCCATGGGCTGGACCGGATATGTGGCGGGCACGGGCAAGCTGGCGGGGGCGGACCCGCGCGAGATGGCGGTGTCGGATTGCGTGGTGATCTGGGGCACGAACCCGGTTCACACCCAGGTCAACGTGATGACCCACGCCATGCGCGCCCGCAAGGAGCGCGGGGCCAAGATCGTTGCGGTCGACATCTACATGAACGCCACCATGAAGCAGGCCGACATGGCGCTTCTGGTGAAGCCCGGCACCGACGGGGCGCTCGCCTGCGCGGTCATGCACGTGCTCTTCCGCGACGGCTACGCGGATTGGGACTATCTGGAGCGCTACACGGATCATCCCCGCGAGCTCGAGGCGCATCTGAAGACCCGCGACCCGGCCTGGGCGTCTGCCATCACCGGGCTGCCGGTGGAGGAGATCGAGGCCTTCGCCAAGCTCGTGGGTACGACCAAGCGCACCTTCTTCCGCCTGGGCTACGGCTTCGGTCGCCAGCGCAACGGCGCGGTGAACATGCATGCGGCGGCGTGCATCCCGGCGGTGACCGGCGCCTGGCAGGTCGAGGGCGGCGGCGCGTTCCACTCGAACAGCGGCATCTTCCGTTGGAACAAGGCGCTCATCGAGGGGCACGACGCGATCGACCGTTCGATCCGCCAGCTCGACCAGTCGCAGATCGGCCGCGTGCTGACGGGCGACGCGGATGCGCTCTGCAACGGCCCTCCCGTGAAGGCGCTGCTGATCCAGAACACCAATCCCGTCTCCGTCGCGCCGGAGCAGGAGCTGGTGAAGCGGGGCTTTTCCCGCGAGGACTTGTTCGTCTGCGTGCACGAGCAGTTCATGACCGAGACCGCCATGATGGCGGACATCGTGCTGCCCGCGACCATGTTCATGGAGCACGACGATCTTTATTCCGGCGGTGGACATCAGCATTTCCAGATCGGGCCGAAGCTCATCGACCCTCCGGGCGAGTGCCGGTCGAACCACGAGGTCATCCGGGCGCTCGCCGAACGCCTCGGCGCGGAGCACCGCGCCTTCGATATGGAGCCGCGCGAGATCATCGACTGGACCCTGCGCCATTCCGGCTGGGGCTGCATCGAGGAGCTGGAGGCGGTGGTTCACAGGGACGTGCAGCCGCCCTTCGAGGAAGCGCATTATCTGAAAGGTTTCGGCTATCCGGACGGCCGGTTCCGCTTCAAGCCGGACTGGACCGCGGTGCCCTCCTACAACAACGGGCCGATGGGGCCTCATGCCCATATGCCCGCCTTCCCGGACCATTGGGCCGTCATCGAGGCGGAGACGGAG
>DASRWK010000277.1:0-2175 GCA_035776715.1 Microvirga sp. | reverse complement strand
CCCCATGGGAGCGGGCGCATCGGCGCCTTGTCGACCCAAGCCTTCACCAACCCGCTCTACGGCATGGACGGCCTCGTGCTCCTTGCGGAGGGGCGTAGCGCCTCCGAGATCGTGGGGATCCTGACCGGCGCCGATCCCGGACGCGAGCGGCGCCAGCTGCATGTGATCGACCGCGAGGGCCGGACCGCAGCGCATACGGGGCGCGAATGCACCGGCTGGTGCGGCCATGTCATGGATGAGGGCGTCTCCGTGGCCGGCAACATGCTGGTGGGCTCCGCCGTGATCGAAGCCACCCTGGATGCTTTCGGCCGCCGAAAGGATCTTTCCTTCGCGGAGCGGCTGCTGGCCGCGCTCGATGCGGGCCAAGCCGAAGGCGGCGACAAGCGTGGCCGGCAATCCGCCGCATTGAAAATCTGGCGTGCCGAGCCCTATCCGGTGCTCGACCTGCGCGTCGACGATCACCCGGAGCCCTTGACCGAGCTGCGCCGCCTGCACGGCGTCGCTCACGAACGCTTCATGGCCTTCGTGGAGGCCCTGCCGACCCGGGCCGACCCGGCCGGGATTCTCGAAAGCGAATGGATCGACCGGAGGGCGCGTGACATCCAGGAGACGGCACGGAGATCGGGGAGCCTCTCCCTTTAGGCGAATTCCCATAGCGGTAACCTTGCTTTAGCAAGAACATGTCACGCGCCTCGAGACGTCCTTCTCCTGCCTGTTCTCCGGTGGTTTTTCTCATGTTCGGCATCCCTGTTTTCGATCTGGTCTGGCTCGTGGTTGCGCTTCTCGCGGCGGGAGCGATCACGGGACTGCTGGCAGGCGTGTTCGGCGTCGGCGGCGGCACCGTGGCGGTGCCGATTCTCTACGAGCTGTTCCGGATCCTCGAGGTGCCCGAAACGGTACGCATGCCGCTCTGCGTGGGCACGTCGCTGGCCATCATCATCCCGACCTCGGTGCGCTCCTTCAATGCGCACCGGGCCAAGGGCATGGTCGACATGTCGATCCTGAAGGTATGGGCCGTGCCGGTGGTGCTCGGGGTGGTGGCCGGCAGCGTGATCGCGCGCTTCGCCCCGGCCGACCTGTTCAAGGCGGTCTTCGTGATCGTGGCGGGCTTCTCGGCCATCCGCCTGCTCTTCGGCAAGGACGCCTGGCGGCTCGGCCTCGACATGCCGGGCAAACCCTCCATGGTGGCCTATGGCGGGCTCATCGGTATTCTCTCGGCCCTCATGGGCATCGGCGGCGGCCTGCTCTCGAACCTGTTCATGACCTTCTACAACCGCCCCATCCATCAGGCGGTGGCGACCTCGTCTGGGCTGGGCATCCTGATTTCGATCCCCGGGGCGCTCGGCTATGTCTATGCCGGCTGGCCGTACATGGCGGACTACCCGGAGGTGATCGCCTTCCAGCCGCCCCTCGCCCTGGGCTATGTGTCGCTCCTGGGCTTCCTGCTCTTCATCCCCACCAGCTCCTGGATGGCCCCGGTGGGAGCGCGTCTGGCGCACAGGCTCCCCAAGCGCAGGCTGGAGATCGCCCTCGGCATCTTTCTCCTTCTCGTCTGCGCCCGCTTTGCCGCGAGCCTTCTTGTCTAAGGCACTTCGGGCTGCGGCGTCGGGTGGATGACCGGCCTGTCCGGTTCGGGCGGCAGTTCGGGAATCGAGGACGGAACGCTCGGCGCCTCCGGCGGCTCGGGCGTTTCGGGCGGCGCCGGCATGCTTGGAACCGGCTCCGTCGGGGGCGGTTTGGGATAGAACTCGTCGGGCTGCGGACGGCTGCTGGCGGTCAGGGTCAAGAAAGCCTTCTCCTCATCATCTCACCTCTCAACCGTCGGGAGCGATGAAAAGTTCTGAGCCGGGACCGTCAAACGGCAGTCCCGGCTCAGCGCCTCAGGCGCGCAAGGTCAGATATTGCTCGATCTCGAAGACGGGTTGCTTCGTCAGATCCCTGTTCACCTCGACGAGGATTTTCTGCTTCACGGCATCCGAGAAGCGGATGCGCAGTTGCGCGAGGGTGCGTGGAGACGCTGCGACCACGATGGCTTTCACATCCCCCCGCGTGCAGACGAGGTTGATCGTATCTGCCACCTCCGCGGCGAACCTGCGCTCGGCCCGGTCGTGGTGATCGGGCTGCTCGATGGTGTGGCGCTCGCCACGGATGACCGGCTTGTCCGTTCCCTGTTCG
>DASRWK010000276.1:0-2635 GCA_035776715.1 Microvirga sp. | reverse complement strand
CGGCCCAGGCGACGAAGGCTGCGCCGGTCAGATAGAGAGCCGAGACGTTCCCGAAGATCGGACGATCGAGAGGGATGCCGAAGGCCGTGACGATCTGGAAGGCCGAGAAAGCCACAGCGATCCAGAAAAGGAACTTCCCCGGAATGCCCTCTCCGAAACTCTCCGGCAGGCCATGCTCGGGATTGGACGGCGCGGACGGCTGCTCGAGCGTCGCAATCTCGGACGCATTCATGCCCTGGCTCATGGAAGCCCTCTCTTCAATCGATTCTTGTTCTTGACATGCGAAAGCCGGGGCAGGTGCGCCGCCCCGGCTCGAATGTAAATCCGTCGAAGGGATTAGGAACCCTTCTTCACACCTTTTTCGTCGAAATAGCGCTGGGCGCCCGGATGCACGGGGATCGGCATGCCCGAGAGAGCGTTCTCGAGCTTGATGTCCTTGGCGGCAGCATGAGCGGCCGTGAGTTCGGGCAGGTTCTCGTAGATCGCCTTGGTCATCTGGTAGACTGTCTCGTCCTTCACGCCGGAATGGGTGACCAGATAGTTCACGACGGCGGCCGTCTCCACGGGCGCCGTCTGACCATCATAGGTGCCGGCCGGGATCGTGGCCTTGATGTAGGGCGAACCGACCTTGGTCACGATGTCGGCCGGGATTTCCACCACCACGATCGGCACGGAGGTGGCGAGATCGCGGATCGAGGAGACGCCGAGACCGGCCGATTGCAGGGTGGCGTCGAGCTGACGGTTCTTCATGAGCTCGACGGATTCGCCGAAGGGCAGATACTCGACCTTGCCGAGATCCTGATAGGACAGGCCTGCGCCCTGAAGAATCGCGCGGGCATTGAGCTCGGTGCCCGACTTCGGGGCGCCGACGGAGAGGCGCTTGCCCTTCAGGTCGGTGAGCGACTTGATGCCGGAATCCTTGGTGGCGACGATCTGGATGTAGTTGGGATAGATGGCGGTGATGCCGCGGAGCTTGTCGAGCTTGCTCCTGAAGCCGGCCTCCTCGTTCCCTTCCCAGCCCATGGCCAGGCTGTCGCCCAGGGTGAAGCCGATCTCGCCCTTGCCCTGCTGCAGAAGGACGAGGTTCTCCACCGAAGCCTTGGTGGCCTGGACCGAGGGCCGCGAGCCCTGGACCTTTTCCGTGAACACCTTGGAGAGCGCCACGCCGAGCGGATAGTAAACGCCCGAGGTGCCGCCGGTCAGAACGTTGATGAAATCCTGGGCCTGAGCCGGAAGGCCCGCGCCCGCGAGAGCGAGAGCGGTGGCTGCGCCCATCAGGCGGCGCTTAACGTTTCGATACATGACGTACTCCCAATTTATGGCACCTGCCGCAGCGGTGCCTATGTGCGCGCCTAGTTTTGGCTGCTGACGAAGTTTTCTCAAGAGGCTATGAGGGACTTAATCCTGCCACCTTGGTCGGTAGGGGTCCGTGTTCTCCACAACCAAATGCGTCGCTCCATGCTAAACCGTCGCCAGTTTCTCCAGACTGCCACCGCCACCGCCGCCCTGGCCGCCCAGGGTTTCTCGGGCTCGGCCCTGGCGCAGCAAGGTTTGAAGATGGCATCACCGGCCCCCTTCTCCTTCGAGGATCTGAAGAAGCGGGCCGAGGCGATGGCCCGCTCCGCCTATACAGCCCCGCCGAGCCCCTCGCCAGACATTCTCTACCAGATCGACTACGACGCCCACGGCAAGATCAGATTCAAGACCGATCTTGCTCTCTGGGCCAACGGTCCCAGCGAGTTCCCGGTCACCTTCTTCCACATGGGCCGCTTCTTCCAGAAGCCGGTGCGCATGCACGTGGTCGAGGGCGGTCAGGCCCGCGAGATCGTCTACGACACCGATTATTTCGACATGCCGGCGGATTCGCCTGCCCGGAAGCTCCCGGACAATACGGGCTTCGCCGGCTTCCGCTTCCAGGAAGCCCGCGATGGGAAGCTCGACTGGAGGAAGAACGATTGGGTGGCCTTCCTTGGCGCGTCCTATTTCCGCGCCATCGGCGAGCTTTATCAATACGGCCTCTCCGCGCGCGGCCTCGCCGTCGATGTGGCCGTGCATGGCAAGCCCGAGGAATTCCCTGATTTCACCCACATCTATTTCGAGACGCCCCAACCGGGCTCGAACACGGTGACGGTCTATGCCGTTCTCGACGGGCCGAGCGTGGCGGGCGCCTATCGCTTCGTGATGCAGCGGGCCGCCGCGATCATCATGGATCTCGATTGCGCCCTCTTCCTGCGCAACGACATCGCGCGCTTGGGGATCGCGCCGCTCACCTCCATGTACTGGTACTCGGAAAAGGCGAAGATCACCGCCATCGACTGGCGCCCGGAAATACATGATTCCGACGGCCTCGCCATGTGGACAGGCACCGGCGAGCGCATCTGGCGCCCGCTCAACAACCCGCCGCGGATCATCACCTCGGCCTTCTCCGACGAGAACCCGCGCGGATTCGGCCTGCTTCAGCGCGACCGCAACTTCGATCACTATCTCGACGGCGTCCATTACGACCGCCGCCCCTCGCTGTGGGTCGAGCCGCAGGGCAACTGGGGCAGGGGCTCCATCCAGCTCGTGGAGATTCCCACCGACGACGAGATCCACGACAACATCGTGGCCATGTGGGTGCCGGCCGAGCCGGCCC
>DASRWK010000275.1:0-4745 GCA_035776715.1 Microvirga sp. | reverse complement strand
CGACCCCCGAGACGGTCAAGAAGTACAAGGGCCTGGGGGCCGACGTGGCCGTTCAGGCAGGCGCCGGGGCCAAGGCCGGCTTCCCGGATGCCGAGTTCGAGGCCGCGGGGGCCGTGATCGCGCCCTCCCGCGAAGACGCCCTGCGGGACTCCGACATCGTCCTCAAGGTGCGCCGCCCTGCCGAGGGCGAGCTTGCCGGCGCAAAGCCGGGGGCGCTCGTCGTCGCCATCATGGATCCCTACGGCCAGGAAGCCGCGCTGCGCGCCTTGGCGGACGCCAAGGTTTCCGCCTTCTCCATGGAGCTGATGCCCCGCATCACCCGGGCGCAGGTCATGGACGTCCTGTCCTCCCAGGCCAATCTCGCCGGTTACCGGGCCGTGATCGACGCCTCGGGCGAATATGGCCGGGCCATCCCGATGATGATGACCGCGGCCGGCACCGTGCCGGCGGCCCGCGTGTTCGTCATGGGCGCGGGCGTTGCGGGACTCCAGGCCATCGCCACGGCCCGCCGCCTCGGTGCGGTGGTGACCGCCACCGACGTGCGCCCGGCCGCCAAGGAGCAGGTGGAGAGCCTGGGCGCCAAGTTCATCGCCGTGGAGGACGAGGAGTTCAGGCAGGCCGAGACGGCGGGCGGCTATGCCAAGGAAATGTCGGCGGAGTACCGCGAGAAGCAGGCCGCGCTCGTCGCCTCGCACATCGCCAAGCAGGACATCGTCATCACCACGGCCCTCATCCCGGGCCGTCCGGCGCCCACGCTCGTCACCCGGGCCATGGTTGAATCCATGAAGCCGGGCTCCGTGATCGTGGATCTCGCGGTCGAGCGCGGCGGGAATTGCGAGCTCTCCAGGCCGGGCGAGATTGCAACCCACAACGGCGTGAAGATCGTCGGGCATCTCAACGTGCCCGGGCGGCTGGCCGCCACCGCTTCCAGCCTCTACGCGAAGAACCTCTACGCCTTCGTCGAGACGCTGGTCGACAAGGAGAGCAAGGTGCTGTCCGTGAAGTGGGACGACGAACTCGTGAAGGCCACCTGCCTGACCCGGGGCGGCGCGGTGGTTCACCCCGCCTTCCAGCCCGCAGCATAAACGTCCAAGGGGGATTTCATGGCGACACTCACGCCCGAACAGGCCGTCGAGCAGGCCCGCGCGGCGGCCGAAACGGCCCAGCGCGCCGCGGAACAGGCGCAGGTCCTGGCCGATCAGGTGGCCGCCGCCGCAGGAGCGGCCGTGTCCACGGCGACCCACGGCGCGGTGGATCCCACCGTGTTCCGCCTGGCCATCTTCGTGCTGGCGATCTTCGTCGGCTACTACGTCGTCTGGCAGGTGACGCCGGCGCTTCACACGCCGCTCATGTCGGTCACGAACGCGATCTCCTCGGTGATCGTGGTGGGCGCGCTGCTGGCGGTGGGCGTCACTGTCGCCGACAGCCTCGGCGACGGGCCGATTTGGGCGCGGGCGCTCGGCTTCATCGGCCTGATCCTCGCCAGCATCAACATCTTCGGCGGCTTTCTGGTGACCCAGCGCATGCTCGCCATGTACCGCAAGAAGGGTTGAGGCCATGTCGGCGAACCTTGCCTCGATCCTCTATCTCGTTTCCGGCGTCCTGTTCATCCTGGCCCTGCGCGGCCTCTCCCACCCCACCACGTCCCGCCAGGGCAATCTCTTCGGCATGGTGGGCATGGGGATCGCCATCCTGACGACCCTGTTCGTGTCTCCCCCGAGCGGATTCGGGGGCTGGACCCTCGTGGTTCTCGGCCTCGCCATCGGCGGCGGCATCGGCGCGGTCATCGCCCGGCGCGTGCCCATGACGGCCATGCCGCAGCTCGTGGCCGCCTTCCACTCTCTCGTGGGCCTCGCCGCAGTGCTGGTGGCGGCGGGCGCGCTCTATGCGCCGCAGGCCTTCGGCATCGGCGCGCCGGGGACGATCCACGGCGGCTCGCTCTTCGAAATGGGCCTGGGCGTGGCGATCGGAGCCATCACCTTCACGGGCTCGGTGATCGCGTTCCTGAAGCTCGACGGGCGCATGTCCGGCAAGCCGATCCTGCTGCCGAGCCGGCATCTCATCAACATCGGCCTGGGGCTGCTGCTGCTGGTGCTGCTCGTCGCCTTCATCCGCACCGAGAGCCACACGGCGTTCTGGCTCATCGTGCTGGTGTCCTTCGTGCTGGGCGTGACGCTGATCATCCCCATCGGCGGCGCGGACATGCCCGTCGTGGTGTCGATGCTCAATTCCTATTCCGGCTGGGCTGCGGCGGGCATCGGCTTCACGTTGGGCAACCTCGCGCTCATCATCACGGGCGCGCTCGTCGGCTCGTCGGGCGCGATCCTGTCCTACATCATGTGCAAGGGCATGAACCGCTCCTTCATCTCGGTCATTCTGGGCGGCTTCGGCGGCGAGACGGCGGGGGTTGCGGGCGGCGCGGTCGAGAGCCGGCCCGTGAAGCAGGGTTCGGCGGACGATGCGGCCTTCATCATGAAGAACGCCTCCAAGGTGATCATCGTGCCGGGCTACGGCATGGCGGTGGCGCAGGCTCAGCATGCCCTGCGGGAGATGGCGGATGAGCTGAAGGCCGAAGGCGTCGAGGTGAAATACGCCATTCACCCGGTGGCGGGCCGCATGCCGGGGCACATGAACGTGCTGCTGGCGGAAGCCAACGTGCCCTACGACGAGGTGTTCGAGCTCGAGGACATCAACGGCGAGTTCCCGCAGGCCGACGTGGCCTTCGTGATCGGCGCCAACGACGTCACGAACCCGGCCGCGAAGACCGATCCCTCCTCGCCGATCTACGGCATGCCGATCCTCGACGTGGAGAGGGCCAAGACCGTGCTGTTCGTCAAGCGCGGCATGGGCTCCGGCTATGCGGGCGTGGAGAACGAGCTGTTCTTCCGCGACAACACCATGATGCTCTTCGGCGACGCCAAGAAGGTGGTGGACGAGATCCTGAAGAGCCTCTGATTCCGCTCGTTGCCCCCCTCTCCCCGTCATCACCGGCAAGGCCGGTGATCCCGATCCGGTGAAGCGCATCGCTTGTCCGATCGAATGGCCGGGGCAGGCCGCCCGTCCATGGCGCCGGATGGCATGACGACACGCGCGAAAACTGGTTTAAGGAGAGCCCACCTTTCAGGCCGCCTCAGGTTCCGTCATGCCCCCCATCACCCTTCGCACCGCCTTGCCCCAGGACCGCGACACGGTCGTCGAGCTGATCCATCAGCTCAACCTGTTCGAGGCCGATCTCGTGGGCGACCGGCGGCGGGACTACGATGCCGCCAGTGCCTATTACGACGAGCTCATGATGCGGCTCACCCGGCGCAACGGGCGGATCGTCCTGGCCGAGGATAACGGCATTACGGTGGGCGCCATGGGCTTCTCGCTCGATCAGGACGCGGCCTACGTGACGGACGAGGTCCGCAGCCACGGCACGGTGACGGACCTGATCGTTCACGCGGAGTGGCGGGGCAGGGGGGTCGGCCAGATGCTGCTCAACGAGGCGGAGCGCCTCACCCGGGAGGCGGGCCTGAAGCGCCTCATGATCGGCGCCCTCGTGGCCAACGAGCGCGCCGTGCGCACCTACACCCGGTTCGGCTTCGAGCCTTACGTGTCGTTCCTGAAGAAGGAATTATGAGGGAGTCTTCACTTCCTTGGCGTTGCCAGGATTGTGAGCCTGGGCCAACGAGAGGCCCATTGCTTGATCTTTATCCGCTCCCAATAAATGGGCAGCTTGTGGGCGAAAGCGGGCGTCGGCCTCACGATCAGGCCGATGAGATCTTCGATGCCGTGAGGAGCGATCACTTCGACGCGGCCACGGATCGTTCGCGCGGCGAGAGCCGTGGCGGTTTCGGGCCAGTGTGCGATTGCATCAAGCGTGCTCCGGTAGGACGCGTCCCCATTGCGATGGTACATGCGCGCTTGGTTCCTCACCTGCCAGGAAAGGCCGGGTTTCAGGACTTGGAGCCGACGCTCAAGGGCGGCATCCCGCTCCTCGCTCGCCTCTGCGGGATCAAGGTAGACGACATCTACATCGCTGAGCTGCGAAGCATCGATGGCGCGGCCATGGAGCACGTCCCAAACGGTGTTTCGGACGAAGCCCGCACCGATCCAGCAATCCGGCAGATTGAGGCTTTCCACATGCGCAAGAAGCGCATGCAGGTCCGCATGCGCTTCCAGAAGATATTGAATGCTGGCGATATCGCACAGGCGGGGAGCGGCAAGATGCATGCTGCGGCCTGGGCCATTAGCTGCGGAACAGGCCCGCCACGCCGCCCTGGAGGCGGGAACTGCCCTGGCGGGCCACCGAGTTCGAGCTGTCGATGGCGAGCGCGCGCTGGTAGCTCTCGATCGCCTGCTGGCGGTCGCCCTTGCGCTCGAGCGCCACGCCGCGCCAAGCCCAGGAATCGGCGTCCCGATTATTGACGTTGAGCGCCGCGTTAAAATCCTCGATGGCCTTGTCGAACTGGTTCGTCGCCACGTAGCTCTGGCCGCGGGCCGCATAGGGCGCGGCCACGAAGGGGTTGCGGTCGATGGTGGCGTCGAAGTCCAGGATCGCCTGCTGGTGCATGCCCTGGCGCTGATAGAGCAGGCCGCGGGAATGGAGGGCCTCGGCCGATTCGGGCAGGAGGCGGGTGGCCATGTTCAGGTCGTTCAGGGCCTCCTGGTACTGCCCCTGGACGCGCAGCAGGTTGGCGCGGCCGATATAGGCAGGGCCGTAATTCGGATCGGCCTGGATCGAGCGGCTGAAATCCGCCAGC
>DASRWK010000274.1:0-5144 GCA_035776715.1 Microvirga sp. | reverse complement strand
GATCGAGGTGCCGCCGACGCGGCGCAAGATCGACCGCAAGCGCGCGGTGAAGGTCGTCGGCGCGACCGGCAACAACCTGAAGAACGTCTCGGCGGAATTCCCGCTCGGCACCTTCACCTGCATCACCGGCGTCTCCGGCGGCGGCAAGTCCACCCTCGTGATCGACACGCTCTACAAGGCGGTCGCCCGCAAGCTCAACGGCGCGCTGGAGCACCCCGCCCCGCACGAGCGCATCGAGGGCCTGGAACATCTCGACAAGGTCATCGACATCGACCAGTCGCCCATCGGCCGCACGCCGCGCTCCAACCCGGCCACTTACGTCGGCGCCTTCACGCCGATCCGCGAATGGTTCGCCGGTCTGCCCGAGGCCAAGGCGCGCGGCTATCAGGCGGGCCGTTTCTCCTTCAACGTGAAGGGCGGTCGCTGCGAGGCCTGCACCGGCGACGGCGTCATCAAGATCGAGATGCACTTCCTGCCCGATGTCTACGTCACCTGCGACGTGTGCAAGGGCAAGCGCTACGACCGCGAGACGCTGGAGGTGAAGTACCGCGACAAGTCCATCGCCGACGTGCTCGACATGACGGTCGAGGAAGCGCGCGACCTGTTCAAAGCGGTGCCCTCGATCCGTGAGAAGATGCAGACGCTCGCCCGCGTCGGCCTCGACTACGTGCATGTGGGCCAGCAGGCCACCACCCTGTCGGGCGGCGAGGCGCAGCGGGTGAAGCTGTCGAAGGAGCTTTCCAAGCGCGCCACCGGCCGCACCCTCTACATCCTCGACGAGCCGACCACGGGCCTGCATTTCCACGATGTCGCGAAGCTCCTGGAGGTGCTGCACGAACTGGTCGACCAGGGCAACACCGTGGTGGTGATCGAGCACAACCTCGAAGTCATCAAGACCGCCGATTGGGTGATCGACATGGGCCCCGAAGGCGGCAGCGGCGGCGGTCAGATCGTGGCCGAGGGCACGCCCGAGGACATCGCCAAGTCCAAGGCCAGCCATACGGGGCGCTTCCTGAAGGATGTGCTCGAGCGCAGGCCCCTGAAGAAGGAAGCCTCCGGCAAGGAGGCCGCGAAGAAGCCCAAGAAGGTCACCCGGCAGGAAGCGGCGGAATAGCCTTCTCCCGAAGCCTTCATCAATCCGGATCGGCCGATCCCCCTAAGGCGTCGAGGTGACCTTCGACGCCTTTTTGATGTCGTCGAGCACCGTCTCGTAAGGTGTGGTGTCGACGGTCGCAGGACCGGCATAGGGATGGCTCAGGGCCAGGATCGCGTAGAGCGCGAGCCCCGTATAGGCTCCGTAGATGGAGAAGATGGCGGTGTGCAGGGCCGAGGCCGGAAACACCAGAAAGAACCCGACGATAATCAGGAAGCCCGCGATGGCCATCCACCAGAACAGCATGGGCAGCCCGCGGTGAAGCAGAGCCAATCGCTCCTTCCGATGATCCTGAAGACTGTCCATGTTCGTGATCATGCGGTTGCGAAGGGATTGCTGCCTGGATGTGTCGGCCTTCAGGTTGAGGATCCCTTCGTCGAGATCGTAATAGGCCTGCCCCACATCCCTGCTGCCCTGAGGGCGCTCAGGCTCCTGCCACTCCGACTGCAGAACGGCCGTGACATAGGCGGCGAGCTGCCCGCGCAGAGCATTCGCGTCCGGCCCGTTCCACTGGTCCAGCTGCAGAGCGATGTGCTCGATCGTGGACGTCTCCTTCGAGACCTCCTGCTGCAGATTCGTGTGTGTCGATTGGGCCTCCGCGAAGACGAGCGCCAGAATGAGGCCGTGGATCGTGCCGATGCGAACGGCGACCGTCTCCGCGACGTCCCGTGCCTTCGTCGGGAGCTCGTCGCTCAACCGCCTGCGGACGACGACGAAGGGCAGGGCCGAGGCCGCGATCGCCACCACCATCGCCATGGTGGCTCCCAGCCAAACCGGAAGCTGCAAGAGACCCGCCATGTCTCCCTCCTGGCCGGTGCCTCCCCGCCCCTCCCGGCACCGGTGCGCGCAAGGAGAGCACGTCGTGCCCTGCCGTGCCACGGATTTTCGGGCGTACCCGACCGCGGGTCAGGTCTGGACCTCGCCAAGCGTGATCGGCGAGGCGGAACCATCTTCCTACCCTCTTTGAACCTATTGCCACGCCATCCCATCGGCAGGATGATGATTCGCTTTTGCGGTGGAGGAGGCCATGAGCGCCACCGACGCGGCCTTTGCCGGCTCGATTCCTGCCCTCTATGAGCGGTATCTCGGATCCCTTCTCTTTCAGCCCTTTGCCGAGGATCTCGCGGCGCGCCTGAAGGACCTCACCGCCGGCAGAGTGCTGGAAACGGCCGCGGGGACGGGAATCGTGACCCGCGCGATGGCGGCCGTCCTGCCGCCGAAGGTCGAGATCGTCGCCACAGATCTCAACCAGGCGATGCTCGACCTGGCGCAGAGCAAACTCCAGGCCCCCAACGTGACGTGGCGCCAGTCCGATGCGCAGACCCTTCCCTTCGAGGATACCTCCTTCGATGCCGTCGTGTGCCAGTTCGGCGTGATGTTCTTCCCCGACAAGCAGAGGGCGTATCGCGAAGCGATGCGGGTGCTCAAGCCGGGCGGGCGCTTCCTGTTCAGCGTCTGGGACAGACTGGACGCGAACCTCGTGAGCAAGATCGTCTCGGACTGCGTCATCGAGCTCTTTCCCGATGACCCGCCGCGCTTCATCGAGCGCACGCCGTTCGGATATTTCGACGAGGACCGGATTCTCGGCGAGCTCCAGCTGGCAGGCTTCGGGACCGTGACCACCGACCTTGTCGACAAAGTAGGCCAAGCCCCCTCGGCGCGCGATGTGGCGATAGGTCTGACTCAGGGGACGCCCCTTCGCGGGGAGCTCGAGACTCGCGCGCCGGGTCGTCTCGACGAGATTGCCGAACAGGCCGCACGGGCCCTCGCCGAGCGGTTCGGCGACGGCCCCATCGAGAACCGCATGCGGGCGCTCGTCGTCGCGGCGCTGCGCTGAGGCTCCGGGACGAGGCGGCCGATCCCGCGCCCGCGACTGCTGCAGGAGAACGGGACGTCCCTCAGGCGCAGGCCCGGGAAACGGCCGCGACCACGATGTTCCGGCCGCTGTCCTTAGCCCGGTAGAGGGCGAAGTCCGCCTCCTGGAGCAACAATTCGACGGTTGCGCCGGAGGAGGCCGAGCATCCGACGCTGACGGTCACCTGCGCGTCGGCGCCGAGCATGGCCTTCCCGGCCCTGGAGAAGTCGTCGCGGACGGCCTCCCCGAGAGCCGTGGCATATTCCATGTTGATCGGCAGGATCGCGGCGAATTCCTCGCCCCCGAGCCGACCGAATGACTTCTGCGGAAGATGCTTGCTCAGCACCTGTCCGAAAAGTGTGAGGACCGCGTCGCCGACGTCATGGCCGTAGCGGTCGTTGATGCTCTTGAAGTTGTCGAGATCGAGGACGAGGCAGCTGACGGTCCTGCCCTCCATGGACGCGATCAGCTCGCCTGCATTCTGCATGAAGGCGCGTCTGTTGGGGATTCCCGTCAGAGGGTCGACCAGGGCGGCCTGCTTGTATCCAAGCTCCACGCTTTCCTTGGCCATGGACAGGAATATGAAGGCGAGGCACGGGGTGAAGACCACCAGGAAGAGGGCCATCTCGGAGGACCAGCGATGGGCCAAGGCATCGATCCAGGGGATCGAGGTCGACGAGATCACTGGCCAGATCCGCATGATGTTGAAGACCGCCAGAAGAACCAGAAGAATGACGGCGAACCGCTGCGACGCGAGAGGCTGCCGGGCATGACGCCAGAGTTCCCAGGCGCTGATCAGCGCATAGACGCCCGTCGTCAGCGCAACCAGGATCAGGCGGTATCCCGGCTTCTCAAAAATGAAGGGGAAAGCCGCCGTCCACAGCGCGACCCCCGCCAGGGCCATGGGGATGAACCCCTCGCGGCCGTTGAAGATCCGGCAGCCGGCATAAAGAGCCACGTAAGACAGCAGGCCGAATATGTTTCCGATCAGCAGAGCGGAATAGGAACCGCTGGACCGGCCGAGATTGGCCACCGCGAAGCCGATCGCGATGAGACAAAAAGCCGCCCCCCCACGACAGCAGCGCGCGGACATCGCGGTTGACCGTCCAGGCGAACACCAGCAGTGCGCCGAGAACCAGCGCGAGAAGGACAAAGGTGAAACTGAGGGTGGTTGGATCTAGCGTCATCGAGGCGGCGGTAAGGTTTCGGCGGGTCTGCTGCAGTAGTAGAAGAGCCCCCTGCGCGCCTTACCCTAGGTAATGATTGCGAGTGCTATCCCTGATTGATCTTTCGATGTCCAGCCCTGCACAGCATGCAGCAGCGCCGTACAAGCCATGCGGGAATGCAGATCAGGAACGAAGCCTTGGCAGCGGCATTCTTCTTCATATTGCTTCCAAGGGAGAGTTCCATGGGCCGCTATCACCGTCACGGGGTGGAAAGCACGGCAGCGATTGCCGGGCATCCTCTCCACCATATGCTGATCGCCTTTCCTGTGGCTTTCCTCATCGGAGCCCTGGCCACCGACATCGCCTTCGTGAGCACCAGCAACCCGTTCTGGGCCGAGGCCTCCTATTGGCTGCTGATCGCGGGCATCGTCACGGCACTCGTGGCGGCCGTCCCGGGCCTCATCGATTTCGTGACCATCGACCGCGTGCGCAATCTCTGGATCTCCTGGACGCACATGATCGCGAACCTGGTGGTGGTAGGCCTGGCTCTCGTGAATGTCGGCGTCCGCCTCGACGATCCGGCGGCCGGCGTTCAGGGATGGGGCCTCTGGCTCTCCGGCCTCCAGACGCTGCTTCTCCTCTTCAGCGGCTGGCTCGGCGGCGAAATGGCCTACCGCTATCGCATCGGAGCGATCCAGGACGACAGCCCGCAGGTCGAGCAGTTCCATGTGGAGGTGGATCGCACGGCGGCCGCCGAGGCCGCCAACCGCCGCAGCGGCACGGGCGGCTTCTGAAGTCCCGCTTCCATCTTGGCCGCCGGGCTTCCGGCGGCTAGACTGCGGCTCATGAAGCACCTCATCCTCGCTCTCTCCATGCTCCTGACGGGCCTGGGCAGCCTCGCCCTGGCGGCCTCCCCCTGCCCTCCCGGCTTCGCCATGCTTCAGGATTCGGACACATGCGTGCGCATCGG
>DASRWK010000273.1:0-4459 GCA_035776715.1 Microvirga sp. | reverse complement strand
GTCATTTCCGGTATCCTGTCCTGCCTCGGGCTCGATCCGGAGGACGTGATCGCCGAGGCTCAATCCGACACCAACAAGACCCGGCTGCGCCGCCTCAACGACGAGGCTCTCTCGCGCGGCGTCTTCGGCGCACCCGCCTTCTTCGCCGAGGACGGCGAGATGTTCTGGGGCAACGACCGGCTGGAACGGGCTCTCGACTGGGCCGCCACCCAGGCCCGGCGTTCGGAGGTTCCCCTCTGAGGGCCAGCCTTCTCCATCGTGTCCCTTCCACGTCCCTTCCGTGGCCGAAGCCACGGAAGGTTCTGCGGCGAACTGGAGCGGCTCTCAGGCATGGGGGCGGTGAGCGATGCGATCCACATCCGCCGGCGATAGGCCAAGATCGGCCAGGGCTGCTCCGTCCAGGCTGTAGAGCGCACGGCGGCTCGCCCTGTCGTCTAGCCATGCCTCCAGGGTCAGGAGGAACTGCAGCCAGTCGAACCTGTTCGACGACCGGGCGGCGTTGGTCGAAAGATTTTCTACGGAAAGGGCGGTGGCCATGGCGGGTTTCTCGGAAGTAGGTTTTTCTAGGCGTAAATTTGCGCCTGCTCTAAGCTGGATTCAAACGAGAAGTCCTTGCGTTTTGCCCAAGCCAGACTTGGGCATGATCCTTGAGCCGCCATGTCCCGCCGCCGTCTTCCGCCGCTCAATGCCCTTCGCGCCTTCGAGGCCGCCGCCCGTCACCTGAATTTCGAGAAGGCAGGCGACGAGATCGCCGTCACCGCGAGCGCCGTGGGCCAGCAGATCAAGGCGCTCGAAGCCTGGCTCGGGCGCCCGCTGTTCACCCGTCTGCCCAGCAAGGGCGTGGCGCTGACGCCCCTGGGCGAGCGCTATGCCGCCTCAATCACCGAGGCTCTCGACATTCTGCACGAGGCAACCGCCCGGGCTCTGAAGCCGGAGACGTCGCGGTCTCTGACGGTGAGTACCATCCCGAGCTTCGCGTCCGCTTGGCTGATTCCCCGCCTCGGCTCCCTGAAGAAGCTCCACCCCGAACTGGAGATCCGGGTATCCGTCTCCATGGCGCGCACCGATTTCGCCCGCGAGGACGTGGATGTGGCGATCCGCTTCGGAAAGGGCGTCTATCCAGGGCTGCGGGCGCACCTGCTGATGGAGGAGACCTTCTTTCCGGTCTGCAGCGCCGATCTGCTCAACGATCCGGAACACCCTCTGCGGGAGCCGGCGGATCTCGTGCACCACACCCTGCTGCATGAGGTTGCCGAGATCCCCGATTACGTCACCTGGGCCCATTGGCTAGCCGCCGTTGGCGTCAGGGGCGTCGACGCGACCCACGGCCCGAGCTTCTCCCACACCTTCCTCGCCCTGCAGGCGGCAGCGTCCGGCCAAGGTGTGGCGCTCGCGACCAATGTGCTGATCGGCGATTACCTGGAGGCGGGGCGGCTCGTGCGGCCCTTTCCGCAGGAGGTGAAAGGGATCAATCAATATTATGTGGTCTGCCCGGAGGCGACGGCGGACCGGCCGGACATCACGGCCTTCAGGGCATGGCTGCTCGATGAGGCGGTCCGGCAGACCGCAAGAGCGGATCCGTGAGCGCCAAATCCTTGAAAGCCTTGTGATCCAAGGCCATTTGGGATAAAGGAACGCCCATCAGACAGACATTGACGGTGTGCTGTATGAGAGGCTGCGCGACTCTGTGCTCCTCTGGCGTTCCGCTAAAGTCTTGACGATAAATGCGTTTCCGCCCGTCGGTGATACGCCGGCCCGCTCCGAGGAGCGGTATGCCCGGGACATGGCCCTCAAGGGGGCGTCCCTGGCAGCGACGGAGGGAGGCGTTCCGTTAACACCAGCCGCCGGCGTTGCCCCTTCAACGAGGGCCATTCAGGAGAACATATGTCTGCAGCTTTCCAACAGCCGAGCCGTGAAGATTTCGCTGCTCTGCTCGAAGAATCCTTCCGCACGTCCGAGATCAACGAAGGCTCGGTGGTGAAGGGCAAGGTGGTCGCCATCGAGAAGGATGTAGCGGTCATCGATATCGGCGCGAAGACCGAAGGTCGCGTCGCTCTCAAGGAATTCACCGGCCCCAACCGCGACCGTGAGCTCAAGGTCGGCGACGAGGTCGAGGTTTACGTCGAGCGGATCGAGAATGCGCTGGGCGAGGCCGTCATCTCCCGTGACAAGGCTCGCCGCGAAGAGTCGTGGGTGAAGCTCGAGAAGGCCTTCGAGGCCGGCGAGCGCGTCAACGGCACCATCTTCAACCAGGTCAAGGGCGGCTACACGGTCGATCTCGATGGCGCCGTGGCGTTCCTGCCCCGCTCCCAGGTGGACATCCGTCCCGTTCGCGACGTCACCCCGCTCATGGGCGTGTCGCAGCCGTTCCAGATCCTCAAGATGGATCGCCGCCGCGGCAACATCGTCGTGTCGCGCCGCACGGTTCTCGAGGAGAGCCGCGCCGAGCAGCGCTCCGAACTCGTGGCCAACCTCGAAGAGGGTCAGGTCATTGACGGCGTGGTCAAGAACATCACCGAGTACGGTGCGTTCGTTGACCTCGGCGGCATCGACGGCCTGCTGCACGTCACCGACATGGCATGGCGCCGCGTGAACCATCCGTCCGAGGTGGTCACCATCGGCCAGACCGTGAAGGTGAAGATCATCAAGATCAACCACGAGACGCACCGCATCTCGCTCGGCATCAAGCAGCTGCTGGCCGATCCGTGGGAAGGCATCGCGGCCCGCTACCCGGTCGGCGCCAAGCTGAAGGGCCGCGTCACGAACATCACCGATTACGGTGCGTTCGTCGAACTCGAGCCCGGCATCGAAGGCCTGATCCACGTCTCCGAGATGTCCTGGACGAAGAAGAACGTCCACCCCGGCAAGATCATCTCCACCTCTCAGGAGGTCGAGGTCGTGATCCTCGAGGTCGATCAGGTGAAGCGCCGCATCTCGCTGGGCCTGAAGCAGACGCTCCAGAACCCGTGGGAAGCCTTCGCCGAGAAGCACCCTGTCGGCTCCGTCGTCGAGGGCGAGGTGAAGAACAAGACCGAGTTCGGTCTCTTCATCGGTCTCGAGAACGACGTCGACGGCATGGTCCACCTCTCGGACCTCGACTGGAACCGTCCGGGCGAGCAGGTCATCGACGACTTCAAGAAGGGCGACATGGTGCGCGCTCAGGTTCTCGACGTGGACGTCGAGAAGGAGCGCATCTCGCTCGGCATCAAGCAGCTGGCGGGCGATCCCTTCGCCGATGCCGGCGAGCTGAAGAAGGGCCAGATCGTCACCTGCGAGGTTCTCGAGGTGAAGGACGGGGGCCTGGAGGTGAAGATCGTCGATACCGACCTCTCCACCTTCATCAAGCGCTCCGAGCTTGCTCGCGACCGTGCCGATCAGCGTCCTGAGCGCTTTGCTCCGGGCGAGAAGATCGACGCCCGCGTCACGCAGTTCGACCGCAAGGCCCGCCGCGTCACCGTCTCCATCAAGGCCCTCGAGGTCGCTGAGGAGAAGGAGGCCATGGCTCAGTACGGCTCGACCGACTCGGGCGCGTCGCTCGGCGACATCCTGGGCGCGGCTCTCAAGGCCCGCACCGACAAGAAGTAATCGGGCTCCCGACTTTCGGAGCCTGTCGGATCCCCGGGCCACGGCCCGGGGATTTTTCATTTGAGGTCCGCACGAGACGTCGCGCGGGTTTTTTGTTGGTTGCGCGTCTTTCCGCCCTATCTGGCTTCTCGGCGCATTCGTGCCTTAAACAAGTGGTGCCGGTTCTCGCTGGCGGAGCTTCGGTTCCGCACAGAACAATGCGCTTCCAGAAACGAGGGCTTCGGATCCACTTCCAAAAGTGGATTTCACTTTTGGGTCCGAGGCTCTAGGGTGCTGCCTCCACATCAGTGAACCGAGTTAGAGACGAACCGATGTCCATCGATCCCGAAGCCATCGCCGACCGCCGCCGTCTGCGCCGCAAGCTCTCCTTCTGGCGCATCGCCGGTTTCGCAGGATTGATCGCCGCCGTCGCCGCCGTCGGCTATGCCGCCGCCGACCGCATGGGCTACGGCGCCGTTCAGCAGCAGATCGCCCGCATTTCCATCGACGGCTTGATCACAGGCAACCAGCAACGCATGGCGGACCTGATGGACCGGGTGGGGAATTCCAGTCTTGTCTCCGGCGTCGTGATCTCCATCAACAGCCCCGGCGGCACGACCACCGGCTCCGAGGAGCTCTACCGAAACATCCGCCGTCTCGCCGAGAAGAAGCCCGTGGTGACCTTCGTGGACGGAACGGCGGCCTCCGGCGGCTACATCACGGCGATCGCCTCGGACTACATCGTCGCCCGCGAGACCTCGCTCGTGGGCTCCATCGGCGTGCTGTTCCAGTATCCCGACCTTTCTGGACTGATGAACACGGTCGGGGTGAGGGTGGAGGCCATCAAGTCTGCGCCGCTCAAAGCGGAGCCGAATCCCTTCACGCCCACGAGCCC
>DASRWK010000272.1:0-3752 GCA_035776715.1 Microvirga sp. | reverse complement strand
GCGGTCCCAACGATACGCGAACACATCTTTCGTGGGCGGCGACAAGCGCTCTCTCCTGATCGGTAAAACCCCCTTCGGGGCCCACGATAACGGCAACGCCTACCGGATTGTTCCCAAGCTTGGCCAGTGCCTGAACCGGGTTGGAAACCGGCGCGTCCTCGTCGCAGAACACGATCACGCGATCTTTATCCAAGCTCTTGAGGAAAGGCTCTAAATTCTCCTCCTCGCGCACCTCTGGGATCGTCAGGATGCCGCATTGTTCCGCCGCTTCGACGGCGTTGCTGCGCATGCGCTCCAGGTTGACCCGCGTGCTCTGGGTCCTTTGGGTGATGACCGGCTGAAGAGTGCCCGCGCCCATCTCCACCGCCTTCTGGACCATGTAGTCCAGGCGGGCGTGCTTGAGGGGGGCGAAGGCATAGATCAGGTCGGGCTTGGCCGTCTGCTCGCGCGTCCGTTCGGTGCAGACCAGATCGGCGGATTTGCGCCCCTCCACGGAAATTTCAGCACGCCACTCCCCATCCTGCCCATTGAAGATCAGCACGCTCTCGCCATCCTTCAGGCGCAGGACGTTCAGCAGGTAGTTGGCCTGGCCCCGGTCGAGGGAGTTCCTCGCGCCTTCGTGAAGAGACCAGTCGACGAAGAGCCGGGGGGCGTTGAAATCGTAATCGGCCATGGGATCCCTGGGAGTTGGAGCCCTGGAGCATTACCAAGTTCCCACGTTCCTGAGGAGGGGCGGCGGCCTTTCCGGTCATCTGGGATTAACGTACCCTGTGGCACAGCTTCGTGGCGGGCGACCAATCGCCCCTTGGCCTGGAGGCCCGCAACCTGTTAACAGAGCTCAGGCCCGCGAGACGTCGCGAGCTTTTTGAAGGATTCTTGCCATGACGCACATCCGTCCGACCTTATTGGCCGCGCTTGCCGCCCTTGGCATTTTCGCATCCGCTCCCGCCTTCGCGCAGTCGAGCGTCTGTCAGGACGGGCAGAAGATCCTGCTCGAGCGCCAGAGCATCATCAAGCAGGTCAATAACCTGACCGGCGGAGGCAAGAAGAAGCAGATCGACCCGCGCGCCGCCTGCAACGTCTTCGGCAAGCTCGTGAACAACGGCGACGCCGGCCTGAAATGGATGACCACCAACAAGGATTGGTGCCAGGTTCCCGACCAGGTGGTCGAGAACTTCCAGCAGGATCACAAGCGCGCCCAGACCTTCAGGACCCAGGCCTGCGGCGCAGCCGCCAAGATGGCCGAGATGGAAAAGCGCGCCAAGCAGCAGGCCCAGCAGGGCGGTCCCGGCCGCATCGGCGGCGGCCTGACCGGTACGCTCAGCGTGCCGAAGGGCGCTCTCTAAGCAGGGTTTCGGACGATCATGGAGCAACCCGGGGCGTCATCCCTTCCCGATGCCGTGCGCGGCCATTGGGCCGACCGGTGGGCCCCCGTGGGACTGCGTCCTTACCTGCGCCTGGCACGGATCGAGCGGCCCATCGGCTGGTGGCTGCTGCTGCTGCCCTGCTGGTGGTCGGCGGCTCTGGCCGCCGTCGCGAGCGGGCAACCCTATCCCGACCCGCTTCATTGCCTTCTGTTCCTGATCGGCGCCGTGGCCATGCGCGGCGCGGGCTGTACCTATAACGACATCGTCGACCGGGACCTCGACACCCGTGTGGAGCGCACCCGCCAGCGCCCCCTGCCCTCCGGCCAGGTCAGTCTGAAACGGGCGCTCGCCTTCCTCGGGCTCCAGGGCCTTATCGGGCTCCTCGTCCTTCTGCAGTTCAACGGCTTCGCCATCGCGACGGGCTTCGGCTCCCTCGCCGTGGTGGCGCTCTATCCCTTCATGAAGCGCTTCTTCTGGATGCCGCAGATCGTGCTGGGGCTCGCCTTCTCCTGGGGTGCGCTGATGGGCTGGGCTGCCGTCTTCGGCTCCCTGAGCACGGCACCGGTCCTGCTCTACCTCGCCAGCGTGGCCTGGGTGGTGGGATACGACACCATCTATGCCCTTCAGGACATCGAGGACGACGAGATCGCCGGCATCAAGTCCTCCGCACGCTTCTTCGGCGAGCGCGTGAAGCAGGGCGTCGGCATCTGCTACGGCTTGACGCTGATCCTCATGACGGCCGCCTTCGTCCAGGCCGGCGCGGGCATCGCCTCCTTCGTCGGCCTCGGCCTCTTCGCCCTGCATCTGGGCTGGCAGGTGGCGCGCATCGACCGGACCGACGGCGCGGGCGCCCTGCGGCTCTTCCGCTCGAACCGGGATGCGGGTCTGATCCTGTTCGCCGCCATGGTGGCCGACGCCCTGTTCTAGACGGAGCTGCGCAGTCGGAGAACGATGCTTTTTCATTCCACTCCGTCATCACCGGCCCCGTGCCGGTGATCCCGATCCTCCAAGGCGCGGCGCTTTTCCGGATCGGGGTGTGACCCGGACGAGCCCGGCCTTGACGGGAGCGAGGTTTCTTCGCCCCTTCTCTGGCATCCACCACCGATCTCTCCCATCTTGAGAGCGATGCTTCCTCCTTTGCCCGATTCCCTGCCCTCCCTGGCCGCAGCCGTCCGCGATGCGGCGCGTCAGGCCGGCGCCATGGCCCTCCCCTATTTCCGAGCCGGGGAGCAGACGGCCGCGCGGCTCTGGTACAAGGGACAGGATTCTTCGGGCCAGAGTTCCCCGGTCACGGAAGCGGACATCGCTCTCGACACCTTCCTGAAGGATCGCCTGACCGGGATATTTCCGGAAGCAGGATGGCTGTCGGAGGAGACGGCGGACGACCCCGCCCGCCTGGAGCGCAGCCACGTGTGGGTGGTCGACCCCATCGACGGGACCCGGGCCTTTGCGTCCGGCCATCCCGACTGGGCCATATCCATCGCCCTGGTGAAGGATGGTTCGCCACTCCTCGGCCTTCTTCATGCGCCCATTCACGAGCGTCTCTACGAGGCCGTTCTCGGCGGCGGGGCCTGGTGCAACGGCGAAAGGCTCCGGCTGTCCGGAACGGCGCTTCCCGCCCCCGCCCGCGTAGCGGGTCCCAAGCCGCTGGTGGACCGGTTCGAACGCAATACCGGGCCCATCGAACGCCTGCCGAAAGTGCCCTCATTGGCACTGCGGCTGGCCCGCGTGGCGGAGGGCTCCATCGATGTCGGGCTCGTTTCCCACAATTCACAGGACTGGGACATCGCCGCCGCCGATCTCATCCTGCGGGAGGCCGGAGGCGTCCTCACGGATTTCTCTGGTTCACCACCGGCTTACAACAAACCTCGACCACAGCACGGCGAGATGATTGCCGTTGCGTCACGGTTGCATCCTCGGGCAATTGGAGCCATGAGGACCTGAACAAAGTTTGCCTCATAGCGACACCCCATCCCGCATTCATTCGGAAGAGTTCTGAAAACATGACCGATACGTCCGGCAAGCAGCTGCTTCATCTGGTTTTCGGCGGCGAGCTCACGAACCTTGAAACCGTTGATTTCAAGGACCTCTCCAATCTCGACATCGTCGGGATATTCCCGAACTACGCCGCAGCTCACGCGGCCTGGAAGGCCAAGGCCCAGGCCACGGTGGACAATGCGCAGATGCGCTACTTCATCGTGCACCTGCACCGCCTGCTGGAGCCGCAGGCTTAGCACCTCCGGGCCACGATGGGTCTCCTCAAACGCATCACGCGCTCGCGGCCGGTTCAGGAAACCTTGGGTTTCCTGGTCGCGGGCTATCTCAAGTTCGTGCAGCGCACGAACCGGTTCGTCATGGAACCGGCGGATGCCTATGACCGGATCG
>DASRWK010000271.1:0-2467 GCA_035776715.1 Microvirga sp. | reverse complement strand
ACGCACGTGATAGTCCCAGGACTTCGCCACGAAGCAGATCGCATCCGCCTGCGCATCCAGGAGCGCGGAGACGCCGGGGTCGTTCGAGACCGAACGGCCGGCCCTCTTGGTCATGCCGAACGCCGTGAACTTGGCGTTCTTCGTCCGCTTTTCCGAGAAGAAGGTGGAGTCGAGGGGGTTCGCGCCCGGATAGCCGCCCTCCACGTAATCGATACCGAGCTTGTCGAGGAGCGTGGCAATGGCCCGCTTGTCGTCGAGCGAGAAGTCGACGCCGGTGGTCTGCGCACCGTCGCGCAGCGTGGTGTCGAAGAGATAGATGCGCTCGCGGCTCATGACGACAACTTCCTCTCCTCGGCAGGTGCGAGGCGCTTTTCCATCGTGGTGGTTCCGAGCCATTCGTCGCCGATCGAAAGGGTGTTGCGGCGCTGAGGCTGGAAGCCCTGTTTCTGAAAGAAGGGCTGCGCGTTGTCGCTGACCTCAGCCACGAGGCGCGCCGCGCCGCGTGCGGTCGCGAGCTTCTCGACCGCATCGTAGAGCATGGTGCCGATCCCCTGCCCCGCGACGGCGGGATGCACATGGAACAGCTCGATCAGTTCATTGTCCTTGAGCGCGATGAAGCCGACGGCGGCGCCTTCGACCGTCGCCACGAGGGTGAGATCCTTCGCCAGCTTCCTGGTGAAGTCTTCCTCCTCGGCCTGGAGCATCCAGGCTTCCTGCTGGGCCTCGCTGTAATCCTCGCCCGTCAGCTCCTCGATGCTCGCCTGAAAGATCTCGACGAGCGTCGGTACGTCGGCGGGCAGAAAGGGACGAAGTCCCGGTTTCGGCATCGACTGACCCATCAGCGTGGCTCCTCATTCGATACGCACGCGCTTGCATGACCGCCATCGCCGGTCCCGTGCCTGCGATCCCGATGACGGGAGGCACGGCACGTCTCTTCATCGGGACGGCCGGGACGGGCCCGCCCATGGCGAGGAAGGGCAACATTCGTCATCGCGCGACCTCCCAGGTGGTGGTGCCGTCCTTGTTGTCCTTCACCACGACATTGAGCGCCGCGAGTTCGTCGCGAATGCGGTCGGACTCGGGCCAGTTCTTCGCGGCGCGCGCTTCCTTGCGGGCGGCGATCAGGCGTTCGACCACGGCGGGATCGACCGCGAGCGAGGCCTGCTTGCGGGCCTTCCAGCCTTCCGCCCCTTCCAGAAGGAAGCCCATCGCGCGCAGGTTCGCGCCGAGTTCGTCATGGGCTCCCTGACCGTCGAGAGCATGAAGCTCCGCCAGCATCCTCGGCGCGTTGAGGTCGTCGGCAAGGGCTTCGACGATGTGCTCCGACAGCCGTGCCGTCTCGCCGCGACCGGCCAGCTCGTACCAGCGGTCGAGGGTCTTCTGACTTTCCTCCAGCCCCTTGACGGTCCAGTCGATCGGCTGACGGTAATGGGTGCGGAGCATGTTGAAGCGCAGCACCTCGCCGGGCCAATCCTTCAGCAGGTCATGGATGGTGAAGAAGTTGCCGAGCGACTTCGACATCTTCTCGCCTTCCACCTGCAGGAAGCCGTTGTGCATCCAGACATTGGCCATGCGCGGCGTCCGAAAGGCGCAGCAGCTCTGCGCGATCTCGTTCTCGTGGTGGGGGAACACGAGGTCGATGCCACCGCCATGAATATCGAAGATCTCGCGCTCTGTCGGGTCGCTGCAGGTCAGCCGCGTCTCGAAGGCCTGGATCAGGTGCTTCCAGGACATGGCGGAGCACTCGATATGCCAGCCGGGGCGGCCTGGGGTCCCGATCCCCGCCGGAGAGGGCCAGGCCGGGTCCTGCGGCCCTGAGGGCTTCCAGAGCACGAAATCCATCGGATCGCGCTTGTAGGGAGCCACGTCCACCCGCGCGCCGGAGAGCAATTCGTCGAGGGAGCGCTTCGAGAGGGCGCCGTATTTCGGCAGACCGGGCAGCTTCTGCATGCTGGCGACGGAGAAGAGCACGTGCTCCTCCGCCACATAGGCGGCTCCCCGTTCGATGAGCCGCTCGATGATCATGCGCATCTCGTCGATGTGCTCGGTCGCCCTGGGCTCCACGAAGCACGGCCGCTCGCCCGGACGGTTGACGTCCTCGGGCATGAGGACGCCGAGCGCCCGGATGTCGGCGTGGAACTGCTCCTCGGTCTTCCGGGTCACTTCCCGGATGGCCTCGTTGTGGGGCAGGCCCGGGTAATCGCGGGCGGCGCGGGCGTTAATCTTGTCGTCCACATCCGTGATGTTGCGCACATACGTGACTGCTTCCGCACCGTAAACATGCCTCAACAGACGGAACAGAAGGTCGAAGACGATGATGGGGCGGGCATTTCCGATATGAGCGTAGTCGTAGACCGTGGGGCCGCAGACATACATGCGCACGTTCTTCGGATCGATCGGGGCGAACCTGTCCTTCGAGCGGGTGAGCGTGTTGTAGAGCTTCAGCTGAGGCGCCATGAAACCAAGT
>DASRWK010000270.1:0-12124 GCA_035776715.1 Microvirga sp. | reverse complement strand
GGTCGAGGGTTCGAATCCCTTCGCCCGCTCCAAATCTCTCGGTTTCCGAGAGTCTTACGAAGGCCCGCCGACAGGCGGGCTTTTCGTTTTTGCGGCTCGCGCTTGGAGCGGGTAAGATCGTGGCCCGATCCTGCCTTGTCCCAGTCGTCCCGCCCATGCTCGTCATCAAAGAAGTCTTTGCCGCAGGATACCGCTCTCTTCGGCATATCCGCTTCCCGGTCGAGCCCCTGTCCGTCTTCGTGGGCGCGAACGGAACGGGGAAGACAAATCTGTACCGCTCGCTCCAGCTTCTGCAGTCGGCAGCCGCAGGCACGTTCACTCATGATCTCGCGGCGGAAGGTGGTTTCGATTCCGTCTACTGGGCGGGCCGGCGCGGTGCCAAGGAGCCCGTCCGGGTCAAGCTGGGTGTTCGCCTGTCCGGGGGAGACGGCGACGACTACAATCTCGACTACACGATCGAGACAGGTCTGGTTCAGGCGGCGGGCGGCACGGTTCTCGGTGCAGGTTTCAGACTGGAGCCGCAAGTCAAAGCGGAGACACTCGTCCATGAGGCGCGCCGGCGCGCGAAGCGGCTTCTCGATCGTCAGGGTCCGCGCGGTCACTGCCTCGATGAGGAAGGGCTGAAGCGACCTTTGGGAAGCGAGATCCTGCCCTCGGAGACGGCTTTGAACTCGCTGCAGGACGCAGCCGCCTTTCCGGATCTCCACCTTGCCCGCCGCACCATGCTGGAATGGAGATTCTTTCACGATTTCCGTACCGACGTCGGATCCTCTCTCCGCCAGCCCTGCCTCGCGGTGACCTCGCCGACACTCGCCTCGGACGGGTCGAATTTGGCAGCGGTCTTCGCCACGCTCGCCCATATCCGTGAGGACACTCTTGAACTTGACCGAGCCGTTGACGATGCGTTTCCGGGCGCACGGCTCGTCATTCCCGAGCCTGAGCGTTTCGCCAGTTTCGGGGTCATCTTTCCCGATCATCCCAAGCGCGTCTTCCAGCCCTCCGAGTTGTCGGACGGCACGCTCCACTTCCTGGCGCTCGCGGGGGCGCTGCTTTCATACCGGCTTGCGCCCTTCGTGGCGTTGAACGAGCCGGAGGCGAGCCTGCACCCGGATCTCCTCGAACCGCTCGCACGGATGATCGTGGCGGCTTCGAAGCGCACGCAGGTCTGGCTCGTGACCCATTCCGAGCCTCTGGCCGAAGCGATCGCGCGTCATGGCGGCGTCTCGCCTCGCCGGGTCGTCAAGCGCAACGGCGAAACCTGGATCGACGGCCTGCGGCTGAGCGGAGATTTCGCGCAAGAGGAACCGGAGGAGGCATGAGGCCGATCCGCTGGCATGGGCCCATGCCCTCTGCTAACACCTCTGCTAACACTTGCACGGCGAAAAAACCGGAAGCGGCCCTGGCACAGCCTCGAAAGGCTTGGGGCAAGGTCCTAGAATGAGGGCATCGCCCAGGAGGATTTCATGGCCGACGCGCGGCATCTTGCCTGTCTGTCCGAGCTCGAGCGCAAGGTGCTCTGGCTTTCGACCTGGACGATCCACAACGCCAATCACCTGCGCCCCAGCGAGGACGGGTTGAAGATCGGCGGGCACCAGGCGTCCTCGGCATCCCTCTCCACGATCCTGACGGCGCTCTATTTCTCGAGCTTGAGGCCCGAGGACCGGGTGGCCGTCAAGCCTCATGCGAGCCCGATCTTCCACGCAATCCAGTATCTCTTCGGGAATCAGACCCGCGAGAAGCTCGAAAACTTCCGCGGCTACAAGGGGGCGCAATCATACCCCTCCCGCACCAAGGACGGAGACGACGTGGATTTCTCCACGGGTTCGGTGGGCTTAGGGGTCGCGCAGACGCTCTTCGCGAGCCTGGTGCAGGATTATGTGAAGGCCCACGGCTGGGCGAAGGACCGGCCTGAAGGCCGCATGATCTCGCTCGTGGGCGATGCGGAGATGGACGAGGGCAACATCTTCGAGGCGCTGCTCGAAGGCTGGAAGCACGGTGTGCGCAACACGTGGTGGATCGTCGACTACAACCGCCAGAGCCTGGACGCGGTGATCCGCGAAGGATTGTGGGAGCGCTTCGAGGCGCTGTTCCGCAATTTCGGCTGGGAGGTGGTGATCCTCAAATACGGGTCGCTGATGCGCGAGGCCTTCGCCGAGCCCGGCGGCGACAGGCTCAAGAGCTGGATCGATTCCTGCCCCAATCAGCTCTATTCCGCGCTCACCTTTCAGGGCGGTGCCGCGTGGCGCAGGCGCCTGCTCGACGATCTCGGCGACCAGGGCCCCGTCACCCGTCTCATCGAGAAGCGCTCGGACGAGGAACTGGCGCGTCTCATGTCCAATCTCGGCGGGCACGACCTGCCGAGTCTGCTGGAAGCCTTCGAGGAGGCAAGGAGGCACGACCGGCCCGTGTGCTTCATTTCCTACACCATCAAGGGCTTCGGCCTGCCGCTCGCAGGGCACAAGGACAATCACTCGGGCCTGATGACGCCTGCGCAGATGGACGCCTGGCGCGCGGCCCAGGGCGTGCGCCCGGGCCATGAATGGGACAAGTTCGAAGGCGTGAGGGTCCCGCAGGCCGAGCTCGAGGATTTTCTCAAGAGGGTGCCCTTCGTGCAGAAGGGGCGGCGGCGTCATTCCTCACCGCAGGTGCCGGTGCCGGACAGGCTTTCGTTCCCGGCCAGTCCGTCCATGTCGACGCAGCAGGGCTTCGGGCTGATCCTCAACGAGCTGGCGCGGTCCGATCATGCGCTCGCCGACCGCATCGTCACCACCGCGCCGGACGTGACTGTCTCGACCAATCTCGGCGCCTGGGTGAACCGGCGCGGGCTCTTCGCCCGCAACAGCCTGGTCGATACCTTCAAGAAGGAGCGGATTCCCTCGACCTACAATTGGGAATTCTCGCCATCCGGCCAGCATCTCGAGCTCGGCATCGCGGAGATGAATCTCTTCATCCTGCTCTCCGCCTTGGGCCTCTCGCATTCCCTGTTCGGCGAGCGGATCCTGCCCATCGGGACGCTCTACGACCCGTTCATCTATCGCGGCGCGGACGCGCTGAACTACGCCTGCTACCAGGATGCCCGCTTCATGCTGGTGGCGACGCCCTCCGGCGTGACGCTCGCGCCGGAGGGCGGCGCGCATCAATCCATCGGCACGCCGCTCGTGGGCCTGGCGCAGGACGGCCTCGCGTCCTTCGAGCCCGCCTTCGTCGATGAACTCGCGGTCATCATGCGCTGGGCCTTCGACTACATGCAGCGCGACGGGGAGGGCGAGCCGAACGAGACCACGTGGCTGCGCGACGAGACCGGCGGTTCGGTCTACCTGCGCCTGTCCACCCGCAGCCTCGAGCAGCCGCGGCGCGAGATGACGCAGGACCTGGCCGACGACATCATGGCCGGCGCCTATTGGCTCAGGAAGCCCGGGCCGAACGCCCAGGTGGTGGTGGCCTATACGGGCGCGGTCGCGCCGGAGGCGGTTCAAGCGGTCGGCCTCATGGCCGAGGACCGGCGCGACATCGGGCTGCTCGCCATCACCTCGGCGGACCGGCTGAACGCAGGCTGGACGGCGGCGCAGCGCGCCCGCGAGCGCGGCCTCGTCCATGCGAGATCCCATGTGGAACGGCTCCTCGCCGACGTGCCGCCCCATTGCGGGCTGGTGACGGTGATCGACGGGCATCCGGCGACGCTCGCCTGGATGGGCTCGGTCATGGGGCATCGCACCCGCTCGCTCGGCGTGGAGCATTTCGGCCAGACGGGGACGATCAAGGATCTCTATCGTCATTTCGGCATCGACGCGCAGGGCATCATCGCCGCCGCCGGGATGATCGCGCCCGGCAAGCCTATGCGGTACCTGCGGGCGGTGTGAGGCCGCGTCAGGACTGTCCCGCCCTCAAGGCGACGGTGGCGATGCCTGCGCCGATCAGCAGGCTGCCGCCGGCCTTGTTGACGAAGCCGATGGTGCGCGGGTTGCGCACGGCCCGCCTCGCCCGGGCGGCGACGAGCGCGTAGACGAAGGCATTGGCGAAGGCCAGGATCAGGAAGGTCGCGGCGCATAGGCTCACCTGCGGCAGGAAGGCGAGCTTCGGGTCGATGAACTGCGGCAGGAAGGCCACGAAGAATACGAGACCCTTCGGGTTGAGGGCGGTCACGAGCCAGGCGTGACCGAGCATCCTGAAGGACGAGGCCGCATCCTGGCGGGGTGCGACATCGAGGCTTCCGCCCACGCGCCAGAGCTTGACGCCGAGCCAGACGAGATAGGCGGCTCCCAGCCATTTGAGGAGCGTGAACACCGTCGCCGAGGTGGCCAGCAGGGCCCCGAGGCCCAGCAGGGACAGGGTCATGGCCGTGAAGTCGCCGAGGGCGACGCCGATCGCCATGGGCAGGGCGGTGCGCCAGCCCTGTCCGAGCGCATAGGACACGACCAGCAGAATGGTCGGCCCCGGAATGACGAGCAGCACGGCGGCGGCTGCGGTGAAGGCGAGCCAGGTCTCGAAGGGCACGGCATTATCCTCTCAGAGACACGTACTCAGCCACAGATCGTCGGGCCTGTCGAGGGCAATGCGGAGCCCGGCGAGCGCGGCAAGGGAGCGCCGGTATGGCGGAAGGGTTTGCCGGTGATGGGCTTCGCGTGCTAACTCGCGGGCGTCATCACAAGAGTCCCAAGCACTGCCATGGCCCGCAAAAGCCCTCTCCGCGGCAATACCCTCCCCCTGGTCAAGCGCCTCTGGCGCGACTGGATGCGTCCGCATTCCAGGACGCTGGTGGCCGTGCTCGTGTTCGTCGGCTTGGTTTCGGGCGCGACGGGGCTCTACCCGGTGCTCATCAAGGCGGCCTTCGACGCCTTCGATACGAAGGACGTCACGGCGATCTACCTCGCGCCGCTCTTCGTGATCGCGGTCACCTCCGTGAAGGGCTTTTCCCTGCTCGCGCTCACCATTCTCACCAATCGGGTGGTGACGCGCATCGAGGCGGACATGCAGACCAGGCTCTACGGCCACATGATCGAGGCGGATCTCGCCCAGATCGGGCGCGAGAGCCCGGCGGCGCTCACCCAGCGCTTCACCACCGACTTCATGTTCATCAAGGAAGCGCTGACCCGCCTCTCCACCGTGTTCCTGCGCGAGATCTCCACGGTGATCGCTCTGGTCGCCGCCATGATCTGGATCGACCCGATGATGACGCTCGTGGCCGGCATCACCATGCCCTTCTTCATCTATCCGGTGGAGAAGATCGGCCGCAAGCTGCGCCGCGTCGCCACCTCCACCCAGGAGCAGACCGGGCAGATGGCCGGGCTCATCACGGAAAGCCTCGCCGGTACCCGGTTCGCCAAGACCTACCGGCTGGAGGGTTACCTCAAGAACAAGGCGGCCAGCACCTTCGACGAGATTCGCCGTCTTCGGATGAAGGGCGCAAACGCCCGCGGGAGGCTCGATCCGCTGCTCGAGGTCGGCGGCGGTGCCGCCGTGGCGGCGGTGCTCGTGCTGATCGGCCAGCGCATTCTCTCCAACAGCAGCACGGTCGGCGACTTCACCGGCTTCGTCAGCGCGCTTCTCCTGGCGGCTCAGCCGATCCGGGCGCTGGGCAACCTCAACGCCATCGTGCAGGAGGCGGCGGCCGCCTTGCAGCGCACCTTCGCCGTGATGGACGAGGCGCCCCAGATCCAGGACAAGCCCGGCGCCAAGCCGCTCGTCCTGAAAGGCGGCGAGGTCCGCTTCTCCGACCTGTCCTTCTCCTATAACGGCGCCTCGGCGGCCGTCGACCACGTGGACTTCGTGGCGGAGGCGGGAGCCACCACGGCGCTCGTGGGCCGCTCCGGCTCCGGCAAGTCGACCCTGCTCTCCCTCGTGCCGCGCCTTTACGACGTGACCGGCGGCGCGATCCTCATCGACGGCCAGGACATCCGCGACGTGACGCTGGCGAGCCTGCGTCAGTCCATTGCCGTGGTGAGCCAGGACGTGGTGCTCTTCGACGATTCGATTCGCGCCAACATCGCCTTCGGCCGCCCCGGCGCCTCGGAGGAGGAGATTGTCGAAGCCGCCAAGGCCGCGGCGGCGCACGACTTCATCATGAGGCAGCCGGCAGGCTACGACACCATGGTCGGTCCTGGCGGCGGGCGGCTGTCGGGTGGCGAACGCCAGCGCGTGTCCCTGGCCCGCGCCTTCCTGAAGAACGCGCCGATCCTGCTGCTGGACGAGGCCACGAGCGCGCTTGATTCGGAATCCGAGCGCCTGGTGCAGGCCGCCATCGGCAAGCTCATGAAGGGCCGCACGACCCTTGTCATCGCCCATCGCCTCTCGACGGTGCGCGATGCGGACAAGATCGTGGTGATGGAGGCGGGGCGCGTCATCGAGATGGGGCCGCATGAGGCCCTGATGGCGAAGAGGGGCACCTATGCCCGTCTGCACCGGCTGCAGCTGTCGGACGATCTGGAGCCGAGCTGGGCGGCGAGTTCCTGATCTTATTGCCCGTCATGGCCGGGCCTGTCCCGGCCGTCCCAATGAGGAAGAGCGCGGCGCTCGGCGGGTCGGGACCACCGGCACAAGGCAGGTGATGACGTGAAGGGATGTCATTTCCGGCCGGAGCGGAAGGGAGGCCAGGATCAAGCGCGGCGCCATGGACCTTCTTCCCTCGCCTTCGGCTCGCCGGCCACGGCGCAGGGCGTCGGCTATTCCCGCCGCATGATCTTGTCCACGAGCAGGTGGGACCAGAAGCCGGGGCGGAACTCCCGCTCCAGGGCCTTGGCGTCGTAGACGGTTTCGAGCCAGGTCAGGAACGGCATGCCCTTGGCTTCGCCGTCACGGCGGTACGCGTCGAAGAAGGCATCGAGGATGCCGGTCTTCGAGAACCGGAAATGGCCATAGCGCACATGGAGTTGTCGCTGGGCCTCGTCCACGCTGCGGCCTTCGTGCAGGATGAGATAGAGCGCCGCCATGAAGCCCGCCCGGTCCGCGCCGGACTTGCAGTGCATCACGGCCGGATACTCGATGTTCTCGAAGAAGTCCTTGGCTTTGAGCAGGACTTTCCGGTCGGGGGCGCCGCGGGAGCGGATGACGAATTCGACCAGATTGATGCCGAGGCGCTCGCAGGCCTCCTTCTGGAGCTGCCAGGAGCCGTGCTCATGTCCGCCGCGCAGGTTGATGATGGTCCGGACGCCTTCTCTCCTGAGCGCCTCGATCTGGTGCGGGGCGGGCTGGGCCGTGCGCCACAGCCGGTCCGTCACCCGGTGCTTGTTCAGGTAGACGAGGCGGAAGACCCCGTGGTCGACGAGCAGCATGTTGATCCAAGCCGCCAGGCGACCGAACGTGCCCTGAACGGGTTTGTCCCACCGGGCGATGCGGGCCATGCGTCGTGCGCGACGGACGGCAGGTCTGCGGAACCTGTTGAGCACGTTGATCCAGTTTCAAAGATGTATTCTTGAGGCGAAATCGGGAGCCTTTGTGGCGTCGGGAGGGCCCTTATTGACGAAGGGAGCGGAATAATCAATCGGATGTCGGCTTAACCTTTGCCGCAGGTCCGGCCCCGGTGCGGCGTTCCGGAAAGGAGCGAGACGCAACCAATCGGTTGCCGCTGAGGTCCCCGTCGTGTAAGGGGAGCGTTCCAATACAACCCTCCTTGACGAGAAGAGCGGCTGGATCTGGACCCGACGGGGTCCGGCGGCGGCGGAATCGTTAAGAGCCAATCACTTCAGGAGAGCGGCGTCATGTCGTCTACCTTCGAGACCGTCGCCGGCATCATTTCAGAGACCGCCGACATCCCACGCGAGCAGATCACGCCTGAGAGCCACGCCATCGAGGACCTGGGCATCGACTCCCTCGCCTTCCTCGATATCGCGTTCGCGATCGACAAGGCCTTCGGCATCAAGCTGCCCCTCGAGCAGTGGACCCAGGAAGTGAACGAGGGCAAGGCCCCGGCCGAGGAGTACTTCGTTCTCAAGAACCTCGTGGCGCGCATCGACGCGCTGGTGGCCGCCAAGCAGGCTTGAAAAACACCTTAGACTTACCATCCCGGTGGGCTGGCCCTCCCTGGGCCCGTCCGGAGAGGCGATCCATTCAAGAGCCCCGCCTCATGGATTCCTTTTCCTGTGCCGCCGCCGGGAGCGAGAGAGACCAGGACCGGGATGCGCCTCGAATATTTTGAAATGATCGACCGGGTGGTGTCCCTCGACCGCGACGCGAAGCGGATCGAGGCCACCTCCACCGTCCCGCAGGAAAGCCCCGTCTTCGAGGGGCACTTCCCCGGCCATCCCCTCGTGCCCGGCGTCCTTCTCACCGAGACCATGGCCCAGGCCTCCGGCTATCTCGTGCTCGGCCTCATGGGTTTCACCCACATGCCGTTCCTCATGGCTGTGGACAAGGCGCGCTTCCGCACCTTCGTGGGTCCGGGCGCGGTGCTCACCGTCCAGGCGCAGCTGGAGCACGAAGGCTCGGGCTATGCGGTGACCAAGGCCAAGATCCTGGCCGAGGGCAAGCCGATCTGCGATGCTGAGCTGCGGTTCAGGATCATGCCCTTCCCGGAGGGCATGGACGGCCAGATGCGGGCCCAGGCCAAGCGCATCGGCCTGATACGGGAGGCAGCGGATGCGTGACGTCGTTATCACCGGAATTGGCGTCGTTTCCTGCGCGGGAGAGGGGTTGGACGTGCATCTGGCCGCGCTCTCGGGCGCACCGAACACGGACAACGAGACCTTCGCGCCCTTTCCGGTCCACCCTGCGGCGACCCTGGAATGGGACCGCCAGATCCCGAAGAAATCCGATCAGCGCCAGATGGAAGCTTGGCAGAGGCTCGGCTGCTATGCCGCAGGCCTGGCGCTCGACTCTGCCGGCGCGAAGGAGGATGCGGAGCTCAAGGGCCGGATGCAACTCATCGTGTCGGCGGGCGGCGGCGAACGGGACTACGCGGTCGACGGGCAGATCCTCACGGGCCTTCGTGTCGCCGAGAACCCGGGCGTGTTCCTCAACGAACGCCTGATGGGCGACCTGCGCCCCACGCTGTTCCTGGCGCAGCTGTCCAATCTGCTGGCGGGCAACATCTCCATCGTGCACGGCGTCACGGGCGGATCGCGCACCTTCATGGGCGAGGAATCGAGCGGCGTCGACGCGATCCGCATCGCCAAGGAGCGCATCGCCGCGGGCCAGGACGACATCTTCCTGGTGGGCGGCGCCTACAATGCCGAGCGGCCCGACGTGCTGCTGATCTACGAGATGGGCGGCTTTCTCTGGAAGAAGCCGTATCAGCCGGTCTGGAGCCGGACCGCCGACGGCGGCGGCATGATCCTCGGCTCGGCCGCCTGTTTCCTGGTGCTCGAATCCCGCGAGCATGCGGCGGCGCGCGGCGCAAAGCCGCTCGCGGTCCTCGCTGGCGCCGTCTCCGACCGCTCCCGCCGCCGGCCCGGCGGCGTCGAGCAGGCACTCCATGGCCTCTCAAATCGGCTCCAGGCGAAGCCCGACCTGGTGATCTCCGGGGCGACCGGCGTGAAGGGCATCACGGACGAAGAGCGGGCCGCCTTGAAGGACATCGCTCCGGGGGCCGCGGTTCATGCGACCGGAGACGTCATCGGCCACGCCATGGAAGCGCAGGCGCCCGCCGGCGTGGCGCTCGCGGCAGGCCTCATCGCCGACGGCAAGGCGTCCGACGCCCTCGTGACGTCGATCGGTCACTGGCGCGGCGAAGGCGTCCTGCGGCTCACCAAGGCTTAGAGGAGAACGGCATGGCGCTTCGCGACAAACAGGGCCGCCCGCTCGTCGCCGTCACCGGCATGGGCGTGGTCACCTCCCTCGGCCAGGGGAAGGACGCCACCTGGACCGCGCTGACCGCGGGACGATCCGGCATTCACCGCATCAACCGTTTCCCCACGGAAAGCCTGAGAACCACGATCGCAGGCACGATCGACTTCATCGACGTGGAGCCTTTCTGCGCACCGATGCTCTCCGAGCGTCTCGCCGTGTTGGCGGCCGAGGAGGCCGTCGGCCAATCGGGACTGGCAGCAGGCGATTTTCCGGGCGCGCTCTTCATCGCCGTGCCGCCGGTCGAGATGGAATGGCCGCAGCGCCAGGCGCTCGCGGAGGCCTCCGGCCAGACGGGGGACGTCACCTACAAGGATCTTCTCAAGGCCGCGGCCTCGGGTCGCTTCAAGGCTTGGCACGATCTCTTCATTTTCGGCACGGTGGCTGACCGGGTCGCCGACACGTTCGGCACGAAGGGCTCGCCGATTTCGCTCTCCACCGCCTGCTCCTCGGGCGCGACCGCGATCCAGCTGGGCGTCGAGGCGATCCGGCGCGGCGAGACGGATGCGGCGCTCTGCATCGGTACCGACGGCTCCGTGAATCCGGAGTCGCTGATTCGCTTCTCTCTGCTCTCGGCGCTCTCGACGCAGAACGAGAACCCGGAAGGCGCATCGAAGCCGTTCTCGAAGAACCGCGATGGTTTCGTCATGGGGGAGGGCGGCGCCGCGCTCGTCCTCGAGAACGCCGAAACCGCGATGGCGCGCGGCGCGAAGATCCTCGGCTTCGTCCTCGGCTGCGGCGAGAAGGGCGACAATTTCCACCGCACGCGCTCCTCGCCGGACGGTTCTCCGGCGATCGCCGCGATCCGTCAGGCGCTCGACGATGCGGGCCTCTCGCCCGACGAAATCGACTACATCAACGCGCACGGCACCTCGACGCCTGAGAACGACAAGATGGAGGCCATGAGCTGCACCGCCGTGTTCGGCGAGCGCATGGGAAGCCTGCCCATTTCGTCGAACAAATCGATGATCGGCCACACGCTCACCGCCGCGGGGGCCGTGGAGGCGGTGATGTCCCTGCTCACCATCGCGACGGGCCGCATTCCACCGACGATCAACTATCAGGTGCCCGATCCCGCGATCCCGCTCGACGTGGTGCCGAATGCCGCGCGCGATGCGAATGTGAAATACGTGCTCTCGAATTCCTTCGGGTTCGGCGGCCAGAACACCTGCCTCGTCTTCGGGGCCGAGCCCAAGGGGGCATGAGGCCATGACGCGCGTTCTCGTCACCGGCGGCGGCAAGGGCGTCGGCGCAGCCATCGTGCGCTCGCTCGCGGCGGCCGGCCACGACGTGGATTTCACCTATCGTTCCTCGGGCGATGCCGCGAAGGCGCTGGCCGGCGAGCTGATGGAGGCGAACCCCGGCCGCTCCATCAAGGCGCATGAGCTCGACCTCGCCGACAAGGCGGCGCTCGAAGCCTTCTGCGAGATGCTGGAGGGCGAGAGCTTCTTCGGCTTCGTGCACAATGCAGGCCAGCCCTACGACGCGCTCGCCGCCATGATGCAGCAGGACAAGGCCGAAGCCGCCATGCAGGTGAACTTCTGGTCTCTCACCCGCATCGCGAAATCCCTCATGCGCGGCATGTTCCGGGCCAGGGCCGGCCGCATCGTCGCGATCGGCTCCGTGGCGGCGCTCCAGGGCAATCCCGGCAACGCGGCCTATGCCGCCTCCAAGGGCGCGCTGATCTCCTATTGCCGCACGCTTTCCGTCGAGTCCGCCAAGCGCAACGTGACCGTCAACGTGATCGCGCCGGGCTTCATCGACACGGACATGATGGCGCCTTACGCGGCCTATCGCGAGACCATGGAAAAGCAGATCCCGGCCGGACGCTTCGCGAAGCCGGAGGAGGTCGCAGGTCTCGCGGCGTTTCTCATGAGCGAGCCCGCCGCCTACATCACCGGCGCGGTGCTGCCCATCGACGGCGGTCTGACCTCGATGCTGGGCGTTCACCGGTAATCCCGGAGCATCATCCCGAAGGACGGGATCCAGAACACGACGGTTCCTCGCTTCGCGTCGCAGCCCTTTCGCCACCCTCCGCCCGTCATCACCGGCCTTGCGCCGGGTGATCCCGCTTGCGGGAAGCGCAGCATCATTCCTCGTCGAAATGACCGGGGCGGGCCCGGCCATGACATGGAGCACGGCATGGAGAAGGGCCATTGATCGATCTCGGGAATGGCTGGACCTTGCCATTCCTCTGCCCGCCCATTAAGCCGCCGGAAACAGTTTCCCTGTCATGACCGGGCTCGTCCCGGTCATCCACGCCTTCTCCCGACCGAAAGACGTGGATCCCCGGAACGTGTCCGGGGGTGACGCCGAACAGGATTTGACGCATGCGCTCCCTTCAGCT
>DASRWK010000269.1:0-4042 GCA_035776715.1 Microvirga sp. | reverse complement strand
CCGCGACCTCGTCCACGGCCTTGGCGCATTCCCCAAGAGCCCAGCGATTTAGCGTCTCTTTCACCGACTTCGGATCGAAATCCTGGACGGGCACGCAGCCGTTCATCTCGGCGAAGCGCGCGGCGTTCCAGATCTTGGTCGCGAAGTTGCGGTAGCCTTCCACGCGCTGCACGGAGAGCTTGATGTCGCGTCCCTGTGCCGCCATGGCGGAGAGCGTCATGCGCAGCGCATCCGCACCGTATTGCTCGATGACGTCGAGGGGATCGATGACGTTGCCTTTCGACTTCGACATCTTCGCGCCCTTCTCGTCGCGCACGAGGGCATGAATGTAGACCGTGTCGAACGGCACCTCGTCCATGAAGTGCAGGCCCATCATCATCATGCGGGCGACCCAGAAGAAGATGATGTCGAAGCCGGTCACCAGGGTGTTGGTCGGGTAATAGCGCTTGAGCTCCGGGGTTTCGTCCGGCCATCCGAGCGTGGAGAAGGGCCAGAGCGCGGAGGAGAACCAGGTGTCGAGCACGTCCTCGTCGCGCTTGAGCGGAACATCCTTGCCGTGCTTGGCGCGGGCCTCGGCCTTCGCATCCTCTTCGGAATGCGCCACGAACACATTGCCCTGATCGTCGTACCAGGCCGGGATCTGGTGGCCCCACCAGAGCTGGCGCGAGATGCACCACGGCTCGATGTTCTCGAGCCACTGGAAGTACGTCTTCTCCCAGTTCTCGGGCACGAACTTGGTCTTGCCCTTGCGCACCGCATCCAGTCCGCGATCCGCCAGCGGCTTCACGTTCACGTACCACTGGTCCGTGAGGTACGGCTCGATGACCGCGTTCGAGCGGTCACCATGGGGCACCATATGCGTGTGCGGCTCGACCTGGGCGAGAACCTCGCGCTCCTCGAGCATCGCCACGATGCGCTTGCGCGCCTCGAAGCGGTCGAGACCGTCGAGGGCGAGCACAGCCTTCAGGTCCTCCGTTTGCGGCAGCCCCTCGAGGAAGCCCTCGTTGCCGGAGAGCGCCAGCTGCGCCTCCGTGCCGAAGATGTTGATCAGGGGCAGCTTGTGCCGCTTGCCCACCTCGAAATCGTTGAAGTCGTGCGCAGGCGTGATCTTCACCGCGCCGGTGCCCTTCTCAGGGTCGGAATATTCATCGGCCACGATGGGAATGCGGCGCCCCACCAGCGGCAGGATTGCGAACTTGCCGATGAGGTCCCTGTAGCGCTCGTCCTCCGGGTGGACGGCGACGGCCACGTCCCCCAGCATCGTCTCGGGGCGTGTGGTCGCGACCGTGATCGAACGGCCGGGCATGCCCTCGATGGCATAGCGGATGTGCCAGAGGTTGCCCTTCACCTCGACCTGCATCACCTCGAGATCCGAGATCGCGGTCTGGAACTTGGGGTCCCAGTTCACGAGGCGCTTGTCCTTGTAGATGAGGCCCTGCCTGTAGAGGTCCACGAACACCTTCAGAACGGCCTTGGACAGGCCCTCGTCCATGGTGAAGCGCTCTCGCGACCAATCGCAGGACGCACCCAGGCGCTTGAGCTGGCGCACGATGGTGCCGCCGGACTCTTCCTTCCACTCCCACACGCGCTTGACGAATTCGTCGCGGCCAAGCTCCCGGCGGTGAATCTGCTTCTCCATGAGCTTGCGCTCGACCACCATCTGCGTGGCGATGCCCGCATGGTCGGTTCCGGGCTGCCAGAGCACGTCGCGTCCGCGCATCCGCTCGAAGCGGCAGAGGATGTCCTGGATGGTATTGTTGAGGGCGTGCCCCATGTGGAGCGACCCGGTCACGTTCGGCGGCGGGATGACGATGGTATAGGGGTCCGCGCCCTTGCGATCCGGCCGTCCGGCCTTGAAGGCCTCGGCCTCATCCCAGCGGGTGGCGATGCGTGCTTCGACGGAAGCGGGGTCGAACGTCTTGTCCATCATGATGCGATACCGGCCAGTTGGCGCGCCAAACGCGCGAAGCAAGACGGCTACAAACCGGACGGATCGAGCGAAGTCAACCGACGGGCGAAAACTTCGGGCTCAGAGACGTTTCCACTCACGTGGAAACACCTCCTCTCCTTGGCTGATGCTCTTCTTCCGGCGGCGAACCTGGTCCACCTCGCCGAAAAATGCCCTAGCCTCGGGTCACGCGCGCGATTTCGTCCTGGACGAGGCGCTCAACGAGGGCCGGAAGATGCTCGTCGAGCCATGCCTTGAGCATGGGACGCAGCATCTCCTTCATCAGGTCCTCCACGGTCGGGGGCCGGCTTGCGGCACGGGCGGCATCGAGCCGGCCGAAGGACTCGGAAACGGAGGCCTGCGTCGAGCGGGACATCAAGGCCTCCCCCGGGTTCCGCTCGCAGGGCTGTCCGAACGCCTGAACCGGCCGAGGCTTTGCAGGCGCGGGCGACCGAGCAGGCTCCGCGGCTTCGTAACTCTCTGCCGAGCGTGCGGTGGAGTGGTTCTGAAAGGGATCGTCCTGGAGAAGCCGCCTCTCCTCCGCGCCGGCGTCGGACAGGGCGTCAGGATGGAGGTTGCCCGAGAGATGGCGCTCGGCGATATCGAGGACGGCTCGCAGGGGCGACGGCTCGGATTCGCTCGGATCCGGCTCGGGATCCTCCGAGATTATGCGGCGGATGGAAGCTAAAATGTCATCCATCGACGGCTCATTGACCTTCAGGTTCGTCGAACCCATAGCCCCACCCAATAAAACTGTGTTTTTAGAATCTCATTCTTGCGAATGTTCTTAGTATTTTACGCAATTCTACAGGAAACAAGCAGGGTCAGAACCAAAGTGCGCTGACCCCGAAACTTATCAACGACCATCAGGCGTCGTCGTGCCGATCCAAAGATCCTTGACCTGATCGTAGTGGATCTTGGGGCTGTAGTGATTCACCGCGAGGCCCAGAGCACGGGAGGTGAGACGCCCCATCGCGCTGACCAGCTGGTATGACGCCACCACGCGGTCACGCTGCGCCTGGATCAGGTTGACGCGGGCCGTGAGAAGCTCCTGCTGGGCGTTCAGCACATCGAGCGTGGTGCGCTGGCCGACGCGGGCCTCCTCGCGGACACCGCTGAGAGCGGTCTCGGCCGCATCGATCTGGGCCTGGGCGGCCTGGATCTGCGCGCGGGCGGCTTCGAGCGCGCCCCAGTTCGACACCACGGCGGCCCGCACCTGATCGCGAATCCAGTCGGCCTGGAGCTGGGCCTGACCGACCTGTTCCTTGGCCTGACGCGTCGCGGAATAGGCCTGACCGCCCTCGTAGATCGGAACCGTCAGCGTCGCCACGGCGGAAGCCTGGAGCGCCTCATCGTTGCCGATCCGAGTATCGTATCGCTGGGCAACGGACGCCGTCACGCCGAGCTGCGGCGCCAGAGCCCCCTGCGCGATCTTCACCTGAAATTCCGCGGCATCGACCTGGTGCTGGGCGGACTTGATCGCCGGATGCTCCCCGAATGCGATCTTGAGAGCCGCGTCCAGCGAACGAGGGGTCAGCCTGTCGAGAGGACGCCCCGGAGCCAGCTGCCGGGGCTCGACGCCGACATATTGACGGTATCGTGCGATGCTGCCCCGCAGATTGGCCTCCGCCTGGCTTGCCTGAGAGCGACCTGCCGCCAGGCGCGATTCGGCCTGAGCCACGTCGGTACGGGTCACTTCGCCGACATTGAAGCGGTCCCGTGTCTGGCGCAGCTGCTCGTCGATCACTTCGACGTTGTTGCGCTGCAGATCGAGGATCGCCGTGTCACGCAGCACGTCCATGTAGGCGGTGGCCGCGTTGACGAGAATGTTCTGCTCCGTGGTGGTGAGCTCCTCGCGGGCAGCGAGAACTCCGGACTCGGCGCGGCGCACGGAGTTGTCCGTCCGGAAACCATCGAAGATCGTCTGATTGAGCTGAATGCCGAAGCCGCGAGGGGTCAGGCGCGAGATCTGCTCTCCTCCGGTCCCCAGGAAATTCGGCGGCTGGCGGTCGTCATACTTGGAATAGGTACGACCGATATCCGCAGTGCCGGTGATCTGGGGGCGGTAACCCGATTTTGCCTGCGCGACGTTTT
>DASRWK010000268.1:0-6897 GCA_035776715.1 Microvirga sp. | reverse complement strand
GTACGCCGTAAACGTCGCGCCGCCAGACTCCGCCAGAACCTTCGTGATCGCTGCCGTCAGAGACGTCTTGCCATGGTCAACGTGACCAATCGTCCCGATGTTGCAGTGCGGCTTCGTCCGCTCAAACTTTTCCTTCGCCATCGTGGCACCCGTTCCTTTGATATTCCAATATTCGCTTTAGTGGGTTCAGGCGTACTTCGCCTGAACCTCGGCAGCCACGTTCGACGGCACCTGCTCGTAGTGGTCGAACTGCATGGTGTAGCTCGCGCGTCCCTGGCTCATGCCGCGCAGGGTGTTCACGTAGCCGAACATGTTGGCGAGCGGGACCATCGCGTTGATGACCACTGCGTTGCCGCGCATGTCCTGGCCCTGAATCTGGCCACGGCGAGAGTTCAGATCGCCGATCACCGAGCCCGTGTAGTCCTCAGGAGTCGTGACCTCGACCTTCATCACCGGCTCGAGCAGAACCGAGCTGCCCTTCTGGAGGGCCTCACGGAGAGCAGCGCGAGAGGCGATTTCGAACGCCAGAGCCGACGAGTCGACTTCGTGGAAGGCACCGTCGATAAGCTCGACCTTGAGATCGACCACCGGGAAGCCGGCGACGACGCCAGCACCCACGACCGACTGCAGGCCCTTTTCGACGCCCGGGATGTATTCCTTCGGAACCGCACCGCCGACGATCTTCGACTCGAAGGAGAAGCCTGCGCCCGGCTCGTTCGGCTGCACGACCAGCTTCACGCGAGCGAACTGGCCGGTACCACCGGTCTGCTTCTTGTGGGTGTAGTCCACCTCGGTCTTCTTCGTGATCGTCTCACGATAGGCCACCTGAGGAGCGCCCACATTCGCATCGACCTTGTAGGTGCGCTTCAGAATGTCGACCTTGATGTCGAGGTGCAGTTCGCCCATGCCCTTCAGAATCGTCTGACCGGACTCCGTATCGGTGGAGACGCGGAAGGACGGGTCCTCGGCCGCGAGCTTCGAAAGTGCCAGACCGAGCTTCTCCTGGTCGGCCTTCGACTTCGGCTCGATGGCGATCTCGATCACCGGCTCCGGGAACTCCATGCGCTCGAGGATCACGGCCTTGTTCGGGTCGCAGAGCGTGTCACCGGTGCGGACTTCCTTGAGGCCCGCGAGAGCGACGATGTCGCCGGCGTAAGCCTCCTTGATGTCCTCACGGTTGTTCGCATGCATCAGAAGCATACGGCCGACGCGCTCTTTCTTGTCGCGCGAGGAGTTCAGCAGCGTGTCGCCCGCATTCACCTTGCCCGAATAGACGCGGCAGAAGGTGATCGTGCCCACGAAGGGGTCGTCCATGATCTTGAAGGCAAGCATGGAGAACGCTTCGTCGTCCGACGGCTTACGGGTGATCGGCTCTTCGGTCTTGAAGTCGATGCCCTGGATAGCCTCACGGTCCGCCGGAGAAGGCAGGAAGTCCACAACCGCGTCGAGAAGCGGCTGAACGCCCTTGTTCTTGAACGCGGAGCCGCAGAGCACCGGATGGAAGGCGCGACGCTGCACGGCGGTACGAACCAGACGGCGCAGGGTCGCCTCGTCGGGCTCCTGACCCTCGAGATACGCAACCATCGCCTCGTCGTCCATCTCGACAGCGGCCTCGACCAGCTTCGCGCGGTACTCCTGAGCCTGATCCTGCAGGTCAGCCGGGATCTCGACCTCGTCGAACGCGGCGCCGAGCGCCTCGCCGGACCAGACCAGAGCCTTCATCTTCATCAGATCGATCATGCCCTTGAAGTCGCTCTCGGCACCGATCGGGATCTGAAGGCAGACCGGCTTGCCGGCCACGCGCTTCACGATGTCCTCGACGCACTTGAAGAAGTTGGCGCCGGTCTTGTCCATCTTGTTGACGAACACGATACGCGGAACATCGTACTTGTCGGCCTGGCGCCACACGGTCTCGGTCTGCGGCTCGACGCCCTGGTTGCCGTCGAGCACGCAGACGGCGCCGTCGAGCACGCGCAGCGAACGCTCCACCTCGATGGTGAAGTCGACGTGGCCGGGGGTGTCGATGATGTTCAGACGCTTGCCGTTCCAGAAGCAAGTGGTCGCAGCGGACGTGATCGTGATTCCGCGCTCCTGCTCCTGCTCCATCCAGTCCATGGTGGCTGCACCCTCGTGCACTTCACCGATCTTGTGGGACTTACCGGTGTAGTAGAGGATGCGCTCGGTCGTGGTCGTCTTGCCGGCATCGATGTGGGCCATGATGCCGAAGTTACGGTAGTCCTCAATCGCGTGCGTGCGGGGCATCGCTTAAGCTCCTTACCGTTACCAGCGGTAGTGCGAGAACGCACGGTTGGCTTCCGCCATACGGTGGGTGTCTTCGCGCTTCTTCACGGCGTTGCCGCGGTTGTTGGAGGCGTCGAGCAGCTCGGCGGAGAGACGCTCGACCATGGTCTTGTCGTTGCGTCCGCGGGCAGCCTGGATGATCCAGCGGATCGCGAGAGCCTGACGACGCTCGGCACGAACCTCGACCGGAACCTGGTACGTCGCACCGCCCACGCGGCGGGAACGGACCTCGATCGCCGGGGCGACATTGTCGAGGGCCTGCTTGAAGACCTCGAGCGGATTGGCCTTGGCGCGGCTTTCGACGACGTCGAGTGCACCGTAGACGATGCGCTCGGCAGCGGACTTCTTGCCGTCGTACATGATGGAGTTCATGAACTTCGTGACGACGACATCTCCGAACTTGGGATCCGGGATGATCTCACGCTTTTCGGCGCTATGGCGGCGGGACATGAGTTAGCTCCGACCTGAATGGATGTTGACGGCTTACTTCGGCCGCTTCGCGCCGTACTTGGAACGACGCTGTTTACGATTCTTCACGCCCTGGGTGTCGAGGACACCGCGGAGAACGTGGTAGCGAACACCGGGAAGGTCCTTCACGCGGCCGCCGCGGATCATCACCACGGAGTGCTCCTGAAGGTTGTGGCCCTCGCCGGGGATGTAACCGATGACTTCGAAGCCATTGGTCAGGCGAACCTTGGCGACCTTACGGAGAGCCGAGTTCGGCTTCTTCGGGGTCGTGGTGTAAACGCGCGTGCACACGCCGCGCTTCTGCGGGCAGGCCTCAAGCGCGGGGACCTTGTTCCGGCTCTTTTGCGCCGTCCGCGGCTTGCGGATCAGCTGAGAGATCGTTGGCATCCTGTGCCCTCTTTCACCAGCCACCGATCCGGTGGCCTTTGAGTGTCTTCAACGGTTCAACGCCGCACATGACGTTTCATGCACACCGATCCGGTTGCACAAAACGAAGCCACGCCATTGGCTTGGGAGAGCCCTTGGCGCGGTGCGATTGCAGAGGACCACGATGATCTGGCACCGCGGTCGTGCCCTAAATCTGACATGCGTCAGTCAAGGTTGAGTTCGGCAGCGTTTAGGTGGCATCGGTCGAAGCTAGGCGCTTCGACTGGCGGAAACCTACGGCCAGCCGGAAAGTCCGGTTTCTCTAGCGTCCGAGTCGCGGAAAGTCAACAGGTTTCGCTAACGAACGGGAAAGGATCCGGGCGGATCGGCCCCTTGGAAGGACTCTGGTCCCATTTAGGATGGGTTTCGCCCTTCTTGGGTCTTGGTCCCTCCCCTGGCCTGTCCGGTCGCCGGCTTCTGGGAGAGCATATTCCAGGCGGCGGGACGAGCTGTCGCCACCTGCCTGAGCGGCGTCAAAAGAAAAGGCCGCCTCAAGGGCGGCCTTCTCGATCTTTCCGGATCCGTCCCCGATTACTCGGCCGCCGGGGGGAGCTCGCCGACTTGAGCGGCTGATTCCGAACGCTTCTGCTGGAGGATCAGCTCGTCCCGATGCATGGCCACGGCCTTGATCTGGGACGTGAGAGCACCGGTGCCGGCCGGAATGAGGCTGCCGACGATGACGTTCTCCTTGAGCCCTTCCAGGGTGTCGACCTTGCCGTTAACCGCCGCTTCCGTAAGGACGCGAGTGGTCTCCTGGAAGGACGCCGCCGAGATGAAGGACCGGGTTTGCAGCGAGGCCTTGGTGATGCCGAGCAGAACCGGCACGCCTTCGGCGGGCTTCTTCTTCTCGGACACGAGGCGCTCGTTGACCTCCTCGAATTCGAGGCGATCGACCTGCTCACCGTTGAGGAACTCGCTGTCGCCGCCTTCCGTGATCTCAACCTTCTGCAGCATCTGGCGAACGATCACCTCGATGTGCTTGTCGTTGATGAGCACGCCCTGGAGACGATAGACCTCCTGGATCTCGTTCACGAGGTAGGCTGCCAGCTCCTCGACGCCCTTGATTGCCAGGATGTCGTGCGGGGCCGGATTGCCGTCCACGATGAAGTCGCCGATCTCGACCACGTCGCCGTCCTGCAGGTGGATGTGCTTGCCCTTCGGGATCAGGTACTCCACCGGCTCGGAGCCATCGTGCGGGAGCAGCGTCAGGCGACGCTTGCTCTTGTAGTCGCGGCCGAACTGGATCGTGCCGGACTTCTCCGCAATGATGGCCGCGTCTTTCGGACGCCGAGCCTCGAACAGCTCGGCCACGCGCGGCAGACCGCCCGTGATGTCGCGGGTCTTGGCGCTCTCGGTCGAGACGCGGGCCAGAACGTCACCGGCCTTGACCTTCGAACCGGGATCGACCGCGAGGATCGCATCCACGGGCAGAAGGTAGCGGGCGTCGCCGCCACGGGCGAGCTTGGCCACCTTGCCGCCGGCGGCCTGCACGACCACGGCCGGACGCAGATCGGCCGTACGGGCCGTGCCGCGCCAGTCGATGACCACGCGCTTGGCGATGCCGGTGGACTCGTCCATGGACTCGATCATCGAAGCGCCGTCCACGAGGTCTTCGTAGCCGACGGTGCCTTCGACCTCGGTCAGGATCGGGCGGGAATAGGGATCCCACTCGGCAATGCGCTGACCGCGCTTGATCGTGTCGCCCTCATCCACTTTCAGGCGGGAACCGTACTGCAGGCGGTGAACCGCGCGCTCGGCACCGTCCGGACCGGTGATCACAACCGCCACGTTGCGGCCCATGACGACGAGATCGCCGTCGGAGTTGCGCGCAATGTTCTTGTTGCGGAAGCCGATCGTGCCCTCGAAGCTCGACTCGATGAAGGACGAGTCGGCGATCTGGGCCGCGCCGCCGATGTGGAAGGTACGCATCGTGAGCTGGGTGCCCGGCTCGCCGATGGACTGGGCGGCAATCACGCCGACCGCCTCGCCGTGGTTGACCGGGGTACCGCGGGCCAGGTCGCGACCGTAGCAGGTGGCACAGACGCCGTTCTTGGACTCGCAGACGAGCACCGAGCGGATCTTCACCTCCTGGATGCCGGCAGCACCGATGGCCTCGAGGTGATGCTCCTCGATCATCGTCCCCTTCGGAACGATCACCGTGCCGTCCTGGGCCACCAGATCCTCGGCCGTGGAACGGCCCAGGATGCGGGAAGCCAGCGACGCGACCACCTGGCCGGCATCGATGATGGCGCGCATCTTGATGCCCTTCTCGGTGCCGCAATCCGTCTCGCGGATGACGGCATCCTGCGCCACGTCCACGAGACGGCGGGTCAGGTAACCCGAGTTCGCGGTCTTGAGCGCGGTGTCGGCCAGGCCCTTACGGGCGCCGTGGGTCGAGTTGAAGTACTCGAGCACGTCCAGACCTTCCTTGAAGTTCGAGATGATCGGCGTCTCGATGATCTCGCCCGACGGCTTGGCCATGAGGCCACGCATGGCGGCGAGCTGCTTCATCTGGGCCGGCGAACCACGGGCGCCCGAGTGGGACATCATGTAGATCGAGTTGACCGGCTTGTCGCGCCCCTCCTCGTCCTTCTGGACCGTGGAGATGCGGTTCATCATCTCGGCAGCCAGACGATCCGAGCACTTCGCCCAGGCGTCGACGACCTTGTTGTACTTCTCACCCTGGGTGATCAGGCCGTCCTGGTACTGCTGCTCGTAGTCCTTCGCTAGGGCGCGGGTCTCCTCGACGATCTGCCACTTGTTCTCCGGGATCACCATGTCGTCCTTGCCGAACGAGATGCCGGCGCGGAACGCATTGTAGAAGCCCAGGCCCATGATGCGGTCGCAGAAGATCACCGACTCCTTCTGACCGCAATGCCGGTACACGGCATCGATCATGTTGGAGATTTCCTTCTTCGTCATGAGCTTGTTCACGATGTCGAAGGACAGAGCCGGATGCTTCGGCAGGAGGCGAGAGAGCATGACGCGACCGGGGGTCGTGTCGACGATCTTGGTGTAGGGCTTGCCATCCTCACCAACGCCTTCCCAGCGGTAGCGGATCTTGGAGTGGAGCGTGATGACCTTCTCGTTGAGGGCATGCTCGATCTCGCCCATGTCGGCGAAGGCCTTGCCCTGGCCGGGCTGACCGTCGGACACGATGGAGAGATAGTAGAGGCCCAGAACGATGTCCTGCGACGGCACGATGATCGGCTGACCGTTGGCCGGGTGCAGGATGTTGTTGGTGGACATCATCAGCACGCGGGCTTCGAGCTGCGCCTCGAGCGAGAGCGGCACGTGGACGGCCATCTGGTCGCCGTCGAAGTCCGCGTTGAACGCGGCGCAGACGAGCGGGTGCAGCTGGATCGCCTTGCCCTCGATCAGGGTAGGCTCGAAGGCCTGGATGCCGAGGCGGTGGAGCGTCGGGGCGCGGTTGAGCAGCACCGGGTGCTCGCGGATGACCTCGTCCAGAATGTCCCAGACCTCGGGCTTCTCCTTCTCGACGAGCTTCTTCGCCTGCTTGACGGTGGCGGACAGGCCGCGCGCGTCGAGCTTGGCGTAGATGAAGGGCTTGAAGAGCTCGAGAGCCATCTTCTTCGGCAGGCCACACTGATGGAGCTTGAGCTCCGGACCGACCACGATGACCGAGCGACCCGAATAGTCGACGCGCTTGCCAAGCAGGTTCTGACGGAAACGGCCCTGCTT
>DASRWK010000267.1:0-4541 GCA_035776715.1 Microvirga sp. | reverse complement strand
GCTTGAATAATTCACCCTCACTAACAGAATAGTAGCAAAGCAATAAAGCAGGGCGGGAGGAGCTGTGAGCAGGGTAGGAGCCTTCTTCTTCAAAGGCTTGGAAGGACTCATGGTCTTTCTTCTGGCCGGCATGGTCGTCATGGTGTTCGGCAATGTCGTGCTGCGTTACCTCTTTGACACCGGCATCGACGTGTCGGAGGAGCTGTCCCGCTTCTTCTTCGTGTGGCTCACCTTCATCGGCGCCGTGGTGGTCGGGCGGGAGAACGCCCATCTCGGCGTCGAAACCCTCGTGTCGAAGCTCGGAGACAGCGGCCGCAAGGTCTGCATGATCCTGTCCGACATGTTCGTGATCATCTGCTGCGCCATCTTCTTCTGGGGAACCTGGCTGCAGGCGGAGATCAACGCCACGAACTATGCCCCCATCACCGAGATCTCGATGCTTTGGGTCTACGGTATCGGCTACTTCACGAGCGTCGGCCTGGGTCTGATGGCGGCCTTCAGAATTCTGCGGGTGCTCACGGGAAGGATCAGCGAGCGGGAACTGAGGGCATTCGCCGGCGACTTCAGTGACGACGAGGCCCATGCGTTGAGGGAGCGGCTCGAGTGACGATTCTCGTCTTTCTTTTCTCCCTGCTTGGGGCGATGGCGCTCGGCATGCCGATTGCCTTCGCGCTCATCGTCTGCGCGCTCGCGCTCATGCTGTGGCTCGGCAATTTCGACAGCCAGATCGTGGCCCAGAACATGATCATCGGCGCAGATAACTTCCAGCTTCTGGCAGTCCCGTTCTTCCTCCTGGCAGGGGAACTGATGAATGCGGGCGGCCTGTCGAAGCGCATCGTCAACTTCGCTCTCGCGTGCCTCGGGCACATTCACGGCGGACTGGGGTATGTCGCCATCGTCGCGGCGATGATCCTCGCCGCCCTGTCGGGTTCGGCGGCGGCCGATACGGCGGCGCTCGCGGCGATCCTGATCCCGATGATGCGCAATGCGGGATACGATATTCCGCGATCGGCAGGTCTCATCGCGGCAGGCGGCATCATCGCGCCGGTGATCCCGCCGTCCATCGGCTTCATCGTCTTCGGGGTGGCGGCGAACGTATCGATTTCGCAACTGTTCCTGGCGGGGATCGCTCCAGGCATCATGATGGCCATGTCGCTCGTCGTCGCCTGGTGGATCGTCAGCCGGAAGGACAAGTTGAAGACCTCGCCCCGCACCAGCATGCGGGAACGCGGGAAGGCTTTCGTCGATGGATTCTTCGCTCTCCTGATGCCGGTGATGATCCTCGGCGGCATCAAATGGGGCATCGTCACGCCTACCGAGGCGGCCGTTCTGGCCGCTGTCTACGCCTTCGTCATCGGCATGTTCGTCTACCGCGAGCTGAGGCCGTCGATGCTCTACGGCATCCTCTTGCGAGCAGCCAAGACGACGGCCGTGGTGATGTTCCTCGTCGCGGCGGCGCTGGTGTCCGCGTGGCTCATCACCCAGGCCAATATTCCGGCTGAAATCAGCAACCTGATCCAGCCGCTCATGGGCAACCAGATCCTGCTCATGTTCGTCCTGATGTTCCTGGTCGTCATCGTGGGCACGGCGCTGGACTTCTCGCCGACGGTGCTGATCCTGACGCCGGTCCTCATGCCCATCGTGAAGCAGGCGGGCATCGACCCGGTCTATTTCGGCGTCCTGTTCATTATCAACAATGCAATCGGGCTGATCACCCCGCCGGTGGGCATCGTGCTCAACGTCGTGAGCGGCGTCGCCCGTGTTCCGTTGGGAGCCGTGATCAAAGGGGTCAATCCCTTTCTGATCGCGCAGCTCGTCGTGCTCGTTCTGCTCATCGTCTTCCCTGACCTCGTGATGGTGCCCCTGTCGTGGCTGAGGGGGCGGTGAGCAGAGGGGAAAGAAGAAACAGAGAGGAAACCACAATGAAGGCTTTGAAATTCGCACTTGCCGCGAGCGTCGCGGTCACGCTCCTGTCGCCGCTTCCGGCGGCCGCACAGTTCACGGAGCGCAATATCCGCCTGTCCAACGGCGTCAACGAGGATCACCCAAACGGAAAGGGCGTCGAGACGTTCAGAACCTGCCTCGCCGACAAGTCGGGCGGCAAGATGAAGGTTCAGGGGTTCTGGGGCGGCGCCTTGGGCGGCGATCTCCAGGCCACGCAGGCTCTGCGCTCGGGCACGCAGGAAATGGTCGTCACGTCGAGTTCGCCGCTCATCGGCATCCTGCCGGAGCTGGGCGTCTTCGACCTGCCGTTCCTCTTCGCCAGCGAGAAGGAGGCGGACACCATCCTCGACGGGGAGTTCGGCAAGCATATCGATGCGAAGCTCGAAGGCGTGGGGCTCGTGAATCTCGCCTATTGGGAGAACGGCTTCCGCAATCTCACGAACTCCCGCCGCCCGGTGGAGAAGTGGGAGGACTTCAAGGGGCTGAAGGTCCGCGTCATGCAGAACAACGTGTTCCTGGACACGTTCAAGAACATGGGCGCCAACGCGGTGCCGATGGCCTTCGGCGAGGTGTTCACCGCCCTGGAGACCAGGGCGATCGACGGTCAGGAGAATCCGTTCGTGACCATCGACACCTCCAAGTTCTACGAGGTGCAGAAATACCTGTCGGTCACCCGTCATGCCTACACGCCGTTCCTGGTTCTCTACTCCAAGAGGCTGTGGGACGGGTTGTCGAAGGATGAGCAGGCGGCCCTCCGCGAATGCGCCGTCGCCGCCCGCGACGAGCAGCGCAAGGTTTCGCGCGAGCTGTCTCAGGCCTCCCTCGAGAAGATCAAGGGCTCGGGGGTTCTCGTCAACGAACTGAACGAGCAGGAGGCCAACCGCATGCGCGAGCAGGCGAAGGCCGTGTGGGAAAAGCACGCCTCCACCATCGGCCCCGAGACGGTGAAGATGATGCAGGACGAGCTGGACAAGATGCGCAAGAAATAAAGCATCCTGTCTTGATCGAAGGCACGCCGTCCGGAGCCCGGCGCCCCGGACGGCGTGAACTGCCGTTGAGCGCTGTTTCTCGAACGAAGATATTGAACGATGCGGATTCTCATTCTCGGGGCGGCCGGAATGGTCGGCCGGAAGCTCACCGAGCGGCTTGTCAAGGAGGGGCAACTGAACGGGCAGGCGATCACGCACATGATCCTGCACGACGTGGTGGAGCCCGCCGCTCCGCAGGCCCCTTTTGAAGTCACGACGCTCACCTCCGACTTCTCCTGCCCCGGCGAGGCGGACCGGCTCGTGGCGAGCCGTCCGGACGTCATCTTCCATCTCGCGGCCATCGTGTCGGGCGAGGCGGAGGCGGATCTGGAGAAGGGGTACAGGATCAACCTCGACGGCACCCGCTTCCTCTTCGACGCCGTCCGTCACGTGGGCGACGGCTATCGTCCGCGTCTGGTCTTCACATCCTCCATCGCCGTGTTCGGCGCTCCGTTCCCGGAGGCCATCGACGACGCGTTCTTCCTCACGCCGCTCACGAGCTACGGCACGCAGAAGGCCATCGGTGAATTGCTTCTCGCGGACTATACCCGGCGCGGATTCTTCGACGGCGTCGGCATCCGCCTTCCCACGATCTGCGTGCGTCCGGGCAAGCCCAACAAGGCAGCCTCCGGCTTCTTCTCGAGCATCATCCGCGAGCCTTTGAACGGGCAGGAGGCCGTGCTGCCTGTGCCGGATGACGTGCGCCATGCCCATGCGTCACCGCGCTCCGCCGTGGGCTTTCTCGTGCATGCGGCCACCATCGATACGGGAAAGATCGGCCCGCGCCGCAATCTCACCATGCCGAGCGTTTCGGTGACTGTTGCGGAACAGATCGACGCGTTGCGGCGCATCGCCGGAGACAAGGTCGCGTCCAGGATCCGCCGCGAGCCCGATCCCGACATCATGCGCATGGTGGCCGGATGGCCGCGCCGCTTCGACGCCAGCCGTGCCGAGAGCCTCGGCTTCAAGGCGGAGGAGAGCTTCGACGAGATCGTCCGCCTTCATATCGAGGATGAACTCGGAGGCAGGATCGCGGGTTGACCGATATCGTCACCGCGCCCTCGGGTGCTCTTCTCTTGGTGTCGGTAGGGCGTGATCGGCGACCAACATGCGGTTTTCAAGGCGATTTGCGCATTCCCACGACATTTGCCTTGTGGAAACGGCGCTCCGGCAACTTGGAACTTTGTTCCCAATCACTATGCAGATAATGCTAAATACGCGTATGGCCTCGTGAAAGGAGTTTCCAGTGGCGAAGACTGCAACCAAGAAGGCCCCGGCCCGCAAGGCCGCAGCAACCAAGGCAACCAAGGCAACCAAGGCTCCGGCCAAGGCGACAGCTGCAAAGACGGCTGCCAAGACCGCAACCAAGGCCGCAGCCAAGACGACGGCCAAAACGGCCGCGAAGACGGCGGCCAAGAAGCCCGTGAAGGCCGCCGCTTCCAAGGCCCCTGCGAAGGCCGTCGCCAAGAAGCCCGTGAAGGGGCCGACGACGAGCAACGGCATCCTAACGCTGCGTCACATCGCTGAGGCGCTGTCCGAGATGCACGAGCTTCCGAAGCGCCAGGTGAA
>DASRWK010000266.1:0-3006 GCA_035776715.1 Microvirga sp. | reverse complement strand
CGATGGGCGAGATGTTGACCATGCGGCCCGGCCCTCCCGCATCTCGGAAGGAACCGATGTGCCCCGTGATGCCGACGTTGTTCACGAGCGCCGTGACCGGGCCGAAGACCCGCTCCGCCTTATCAAAAAAGGTACATGCGGATGTCGGATCCGCAATGCTGCCGTAGATGCCGTGCACCCTGCGCCCGCTCCCCTTCAGATCGGCGACAAGCCTTCCGGCAGCCTCGTCGTCACGCAGGCAACTGAAGCAGACGGCATAGTCCCTGGAAGTCGCGGCTCGAATGATCGCTGCCCCGATTCCCCGGCCGCCGGTCACCAGCAGGACGTCTCTCATTCAAGTTCCCTCCGGCCCACAGCGCACCAAGTACATCATAGATACAATTATAATACAATCTTCAAGCGCAATGGCTCAAGACTCCAATGGCAGTACTGCCCGATAGCTCCTGCGCCGACATCGCGGCAGGCGGGCTGGTCCGCACGGCGCCCTGCTTCGGCTTCGGCAAGGCGGCCTGGGACGGCTGGTCTAGAACTTGGGGACTGCCTATGGGGCAAGCCCCTCAAACCGGTGACCCTGGACCTGTGGTCGCCGGTGAGGGCACTCCTACCGCGATGCCGAGGATCAACGGCAGGGATCGGCGAAAGCCTAAGCGTGGCCCAGGGAATGTACGGCGTCGGTCCGGGCCTCGATCGCATGCAGGACCGAGACCATGTCCTTCTGTCCGTGCCCCTGGGCGAGAGTCTCTCCGTAGAGGGCATAGCAGACGTCCAGCAAGGGTGAGGCCAGGCTTGAGGCCCTCGCCTGCTCGGCGATCAGCCGATTGTTCTTCAGAACGTCGACGATGGACGCCTGAGCCTCGAAGTCGCGGGCAACGAGCTTCTCACTCTTCACCTTGGATACACTGCTTGCCATCGGGCTAGCATCAAGCACGGCCCGCAGCCGCTCCAGGTCCAGCCCGTGCCTCTCGGCGAAATGGACCGCCTCCGCCAAGCCCGTGACCATGGCGATCATGAACAGGTTGACCGAGAACTTCATGAGCAGCGCGGATGGAACAGCGCCGCACACGACGGTCTCGCGGCACATCGGCGCGAGCAGCGGGCGCACCTCCTCCACGGCGGCGGGATCCCCGGCGAGCATCGCTACGAGCTGCCCGGCTTCTGCGGGCTTGCGCGATCCCGAGACGGGAGATTCGACGTAGCTCCCGCCTGCCGCACGGACATCCGCGTCCAGCCCGCGCGAGTACTCGGCCTCGACCGTGCCCATGTTGACGATGATGCGTCTGGTCACGTTAGCCTCGAATTCCGGCGTGCCGCGTCCCAGTGCGGCATCGATTGCGTTGCCGTCGTAGAGCATCAGGATCACGATTCGCGTCTGCCGGAAGACCTCGGCCGGGCTCGATACTACTTTGGCCCCGGCCGCCCGCAGCGGCTCGCATTTCTCCGGGGAGCGGTTCCAGACCACGAGCGGCGTACCCGCGCGCGCGAGATTGAGGGCCATGGGCGTGCCCATGATGCCGATGCCTATGAAACCGATGTCCATTGTTCCCTCTCCGTCGTTGGTGCCTTTCTGCGGCCGTTCGCCTGGCTCGACCGGTTCATGGGCGATGAGGAGTCTCAGCGCATTACTAATACAATGCCAGTACAATACGCCAGAATATCGATGACAAAGTCCAGGCGACAGCAGAGCGGGCACGAACATAGGAAGCGGCCCAATCGGCCTGCTCGGTGCGATCCGCCTCGGAGCCATGAGGGCGGATTCTCCCTCGACCACGTTCATGCCGGGCTCGACGTCCCAGGGGGAGTACCGGCCAAACTGCCCCTGGAAGACCCTGCAGGGACTGCCTCATGAAACAGCGTGAATTCCAGAAGGTCGGCCGTGGACCGGCGCGATCGGGCGGCAGGCCGGCCGAATTCCTGACCGGCGAAGATCGTGGCGAATAAAGCCCCGGGGTGCCCTGGCGCACCTCGCATCGGCGGCGACAGGCCCATCATGCGCCGATAGCCGTCAGTACCCCTTTGGAGGAATGGTCCGATGATTACCTCCAGCCGCAACCCCGATGGCGCCCGGTTCAAAGGTGCGGATCGACAGTCATGGGAGTTCCCCCGCCTCATGGTACTTCTGGTCGTGATCCTGGCTCTCGTGAATGTCTCCGCCACGGTCCTGATGGCTGGGAGTTGGGTAAGCCTTAGCACCGGGATGCTTGAGCCCGAGATGAGCATGCAGGATCGCCCGGCCGAACTCGTCGATTGATCCACTCGGGATTGGTTGAAGCCTCGCTCAGGGTCGGCCTCCCGCCTCGGTCCGGAAGTCGGCCCCATTTCCTCCACGTGCCGGAGCAGACATTCCGGCTTGGGCAAGGAGCCGTGAGCACCGTACCGTCGGGCGACGCCGACAGGTCTCCTGATGCTTCAGTTTGAGCCTTCATTTTTCTGTGACGTGGCCCGGTTCGCCGCAGAATGCGGCGAACCAAGGAAGGGATGATTCCACGTTAACGGAAACGACTCTAGTGCGTGCCGAAACGCCAGACGAAGCTGCCCTTCACCGCATGGTCTTGGGCGTGCGATCCAATCTGCCCCTCATAAGAGACCCCGAGACTGATGTCGCGGCTCGCCTGCCAGTCGAGGCCGGCCTCAGCCACGAGTGCATTCCGATCCACCGGCGTTCCCGCAACGGTGAACGGAGAGGCTCCACCCGCGAAAGCCATGAGGGCAGTAGGGTTGACGTCACCATAAGCACGCCGCCACCCCAGCATTCCGCGCACGGTCAACGGCAACTCATCGCTGAGCCGTGCTTGGCCACGTAGACCAAGTGTGGTGGTGGCCAAATCCTGATCCTGGGCATAGCCGGTCAGAGCCGCGGCTCCGCCTTCCTCCTGGAAACCGTCAGTGTGCAGCCGCAGCACGGACGCACCCACGAATGGTTCGAGCTTTATCGGGCCAAGATCGAACGCATAACCCACCTCGCCGAAAGCCTGGATGGTCGAGCCCCCGTAGGACGCATGCGCCTGG
>DASRWK010000265.1:0-6029 GCA_035776715.1 Microvirga sp. | reverse complement strand
TCGCGCACCACCTCGGAAAACGCGCTCTACTCGCGCGAACTGGTGAAGCCGAAGGAGGGCGAGCGCTGGCTTCTCGTGACCTCGGCCTGGCACATGCCGCGCGCCGTCGGCGTGTTCGAGAAGGCGGAATTTCCCGTCACCGCCTATCCGGTGGATTTCCGCACCGGCGGGGGATCCAACAATCTTCGCCTCTTCGCCTTCTCGTCCGATGGCTTGCGCCGGCTCGACGTGGTCACGAAGGAATGGGCAGGGCTGATCGGATACTATCTGACAGGGCGCACGGACGTGCTGTTTCCCGCGCCTCACCCCTCATCGGACGCCGTGGGGAGCGCGAGCCTGTAGGTGCCCCGAAAATCGTCGGGATCGACGGGCCTGCCCTTTCTCAGGATCAGGATGCGCCCCTCCTTCATCAGGCGCACGGCGATCCTTCTCACCGGTTGCATGAGAGGGCCCCACCCTTCCGGCTGATTGCCGCCGACGGCCTGAGCCACATCGGCTGGACCGATGGTCCTGCCCGGCCCGCGCTCGCTGAGCAGCGCCAGCATGGCCGCTTCGAGTGCCTCCGCCTGTGTGTCTCTAGCCATGTTCGCTCCCCAGGGCCGCATCGTGCGCATCCGATACGAACTGCCGTCGCCACATGACGAACAGCACGCCTGCCGTAGCCACGATGAACAGGTAGGCGCTGATGAACCACCCGAGATAGGCGAGCGAGAAGAAGAAGGCCCGCTGTCCCCGGTTGAAATGCTTGCCGGCCACCACGTTCATGGCGGCGGCCTGACGCGCAACGGCGAGAGCCTCATCCCTGTTTCCGTCCTTCAGGACAGGAACGGAGCCGACGATGATGGCCATGTAATTGAACAGGCGGTACGACCATGCGAACTTGAAGAAGGCATAAACGAAGATGACCGCAAGTCCGATCACCTTCACTTCCCATCCCAAGCGCGTCGGCGGCAACCCGAACGGCAGATCCGAGAAGATCGGCAGAACCTCCTCGGTCGAGCGCAGGAGGGCCAGCGCGCCGCCGATGGCGATGAGGGAGGTAGAGGCGAAGAAGGCCGTCCCGTTCATCAGCGACGCCATGATCGTGGTGTCCACGATCCGATTCTCGCGCACCACCAGCTGCTCCATCCAGCGGAAGCGGTATTGGTTCATGACCTTGTTCAGGCTCTTCTGCCCCGCGCCGGTCAGCTCGACAGCAGTGTGATAGCCGCACCATGCCAGGATGAAGAAGATCAAGGCCGCATGATCGACGATAGTGAACCCGAGCAAACTGTGTCTCCCGTTGACTCCGCCGCCATCATGCCCAGTTTGTTGAAAGCCTCAAAGAGAGGAGCGGACAGGCGATGCCTCAGACCATCACACGCGGCTACAAGACATTGCTCGATGAAGCCAGCGCAAAGATCCGAACCCTTCCGCCCCAGGAGGCCGTCGCCCTGCACGGGCGCGGGGACGTGGTATTCGTGGATCTTCGCGACCCGCGCGAGCTCGAACGGGAGGGCCGCATCCCCGGTGCCGTGCATTGCCCGCGCGGGATGCTGGAATTCTGGATCGACCCGGAAAGCCCCTATCACAAACCTGTCTTCGCCCAGGACAAGACCTTTGTGTTCTTCTGCGCCGCCGGCTGGCGCTCGGCTCTCTCCGCCGCAACGGCGCAGGATATGGGCCTGAAGCCCGTGGCTCATATCAAGGGCGGCTTCACCGCGTGGAAGGAAGCCGGCGGCCCTGTCGAGCCTGGCGAGAAAAAGCTCTAGGCGGTCCTCCGCACCTCGAAGCCTGTTGCGCTGTCGATCTGGTGATCCACTCCCTCCACGGGTTCGACCAGCTGCACGAGAGATCCGGCAGGACCCTGGTGGCAGGCTTTCAGCATCACCTCCACCATCTCGCCCGGCCCCGAGAACACGGCCTCGACGCTGCCGTCATGACGGTTGCGGACCCATCCCTTCAATCCGTGCAGCTGCGCCTGATGTTGCATCCATGCGCGAAAGCCTACGCCCTGGACCCGTCCGTGAATCAGCACATGGGCAATTCGGTTCACGATCATCGTCCCTCAAGAATGCGCGTGGCGGGCATCGGTATGACGTCCTGAATAATCCTCGTCGAGGGTCTTGATGATTTGCTCCGCATTCTGCGGATCCACCCGTCGCAGAATCTCGTCGATCTTGGCCTCCATGCGGTCATCGCCCTCCTTCGACTGGGGCGAGCCGACATAGAGAAGGATGGCCAGGCCGCCCACCTGCCAGAGAAGCTGCAGGAATTCGGACTGCCAGTTCTCCAAGGTGTCCCGCATCATCCCGACGAGATAATCCGACATCAGGACAGGCTGGGCATGGGCCTGCTGCTCGTTGACATAGGCAAGCCAGCCGAAGAGCCAATGTCCGACCAGGGAGATCAGAAAGAAGCCCAGCGTCACCCAGGCATAGCCATATGCCTTCCAGATCGATCTTGTTTTCGTCTCCATCGCGAATCTCTTTCGCAACACGGGATTCAACGCCCGGCTACGGCAAAGGTTCTGCCGGAGAGGATTCAGGAGATCCTATTTGCGGATCGTCCCGGAAGGGGCGGACCAGATGGGGCGGACCTTCGGCTGCTGTGGAACGGGAGAGCTTTGGGTCCTCGGGAGCCATACACCGAGGCTTCGGATGTACTCCTCCGGCAGGCCCGCATGGGTGGCCGCCGCGATGACGCCTTCCATATAGCCGGGCCGTGGCACGCCGGGCCTTGCGTTACGCCCGACATAGACCACCGCGCGGCGCGGCCCCTGCTCGGTCACGACCGGCTGGACAACCTTCGTGTAGAGCCCGGTCGAGAGGCTCTCGTAACGGTCGAGCGCCGGCACGTCGGCCAGCGCAAGATCCCACACCATGCCCCACACGACGCGCTGGGGATCGCGCGCCACGGTCGCATAGCCCTCATCGAAGATCATGAAGCGGTGACGCATGAGTCGCGCGACGCCCACCGGCTTCGACCCCGGGCAGCGCTGGAGCATGGCGGCCTGATCCATATTGGATCCGTAGGCGAAATAGAGGGGCATGAGACCTGCCTTACCGGGCCGACCGCTCTCAGGCGAACTCCATGATGACGGCATCGACGGCGAGGCTGTCGCCTTCCCTGGCGAGGATCCTGGCGATGGTGCCGTCGCGCTCGGCGCGCAGCACGTTCTCCATCTTCATCGCCTCCACGATGCACAGCGGCTCACCCGCCTTGACCTCCTGGCCGGCGCTCACGCTGATCGCCTTCACCAGGCCCGGCATCGGGCACAGCAGCTGCTTGCCCGTATCCGCCTCCCGCCGCTCGGGCATCAGCGCCGCCAGCGCCGCCTCCCGCCGGGTATAGACCCGCACCTCGGCCCACGCGCCCGCGTGCGACAGCGCCACCCCGTTGAGGATCGGCCGCACCTGCACCGCAAGCTCCTCGCCCCCCACCGTGCCGCGCCACACCGGCTGCCCCGGCACCCAGCCGGAGGCGATCGGCCAGGACCGGCCCGCGAGCACCACCGCACAGCCGCCGGCGCGGTCCTCAACCACCACCTCATGCCGCTCCGAGCCCAGCACCACCACCCGCTCGCGCTCGAACCGCACGGCGGAAGCCGGGCGCATCTGCCCCGAGATCTGCCGCTTGCGCTCGTTCATCAGATGATCGATCGCCGCCCCCACCGCCGCCAGCCGCAACGCCACCGCGCCTTCCGGCGCCGGCGGCTTGAACCCGTGCGGGAATTCCTCGGCGATGAACCCGGTCGAGAGCCTGCCGCTCTGCCAGCGCGGATGCTGCATGAGCGCGGCGAGAAACGGGATGTTGTGCCGGATGCCCTCGATGGCAAAAGCATCCAGCGCCCGCGCCTGGGCGTCGATCGCCTGCGCGCGGGTCGGCGCATGGGTGACCAGCTTGGCGATCATCGGGTCGTAGTGGATCGAGATCTCGCCGCCCTCGGACACGCCGGTGTCGTTGCGCACGCTCACCCCCTCGGCCGTGCCCTCCGGCGGCGGCCGGTAGGTCACCAGCCGGCCCGTGGACGGCAGGAAGTTGCGCACCGGGTCCTCCGCATAGATGCGGCTTTCCACCGCCCAGCCGGTGAGCCGCACGTCGGCCTGGCTCAGCCGCAGCCGCTCGCCGGCCGCCACCCGGATCATCTCCTCCACCAGATCGATCCCGGTGATCATCTCGGTGACCGGATGCTCCACCTGCAGGCGGGTGTTCATCTCCAGGAAGTAGAACGACTTGTCCTGGCCGGCCACGAACTCGACCGTGCCGGCGGAATCGTAGCCCACCGCCTTGGCCAGCGCCACCGCCTGCTCGCCCATGAGGCGGCGGGTCTCCTCGTCGAGCAACGGCGAGGGCGCCTCCTCGACCACCTTCTGGTTGCGGCGCTGGATCGAGCATTCGCGCTCGCCGAGATGGATCACGTTGCCGTGCTTGTCGCCGAGCACCTGGATCTCGATGTGGCGCGGATCGGTGATGAACTTCTCGATGAACACGCGGTCGTCGCCAAAGGACGAGGCGGCTTCCGAGCGGGCGCGGGCGAAGCCTTCCGCCACCTCATCCGACGAATAGGCGATGCGCATGCCCTTGCCGCCGCCGCCGGCAGAGGCCTTGATCATCACCGGATAGCCGATCTCGTCGGCGATGGTCACCGCCTGCTCGGGGCCCTCGATGACCCCGAGAAAGCCCGGCACGGTCGAAACCTGGGCGGCGGCGGCCGCCTTCTTGGAGGCGATCTTGTCGCCCATGGCGGCGATGGCGGCCGGGTTCGGGCCGATGAACACGAGGCCTTCCGCGGCCAGCGCCCGGGGAAAGGCCTCGCGCTCGGACAGGAAGCCGTAGCCCGGATGAACCGCCTGGGCCCCGGTGGCCCGGCAGGCCGCGACGATCTTCTCGATCACCAGATAGGACTGGGCGGCCGCCGCCGGCCCAAGATGGACCGCCTCGTCGGCCATCTCCACGTGAAGCGCGTCCTTGTCGGCATCGGAATACACCGCCACCGTCCGGATCCCCATCCGCCGCGCCGTCTTGATCACACGGCACGCGATCTCGCCACGGTTCGCAATCAGTATCTTGTCGAACATGAGCCTCGGACGCTCCACCCTCAAAACAATGCAAGCCCCACCTCCGTTACTGCACATCGGTGCATTCGGGAAGCAGGGCCGTGTTTAGCATTTAGGTTAGATGGCGAGATGCCGAGCCCTAGGCCGCCACGAGGCTCATTCTGGCCTGCTGGCGGCCGCGCATGATGAAATCGAGAAGCGCTACATCCACATAGCCCGCCTCGTCGAGGATGGCATAGGCGATATTCATGGCGTTGTGGCTCGGCCCGCCGACCTCCAGGACCGTGGCAAGCCACAGAGCATCGTCGTTGCTCACGACGCCGCGGGGCTCCCGCTTCCACACTACGAAATCCACGACGAGCTTGGTGAGGGCCGGGCCCCAGCTCTCGTCCGCCTCGACGATGCGGTCCACGGCCAGGAGCGTCTCCACCTCCAGACGACTGATGATGCTGTCCTGCAGAACCTCGCCTGTGAGCGCCATGACGGCATCGGCCGAAATGAAGTTCCGCTCTGCAGCGTTGTCGACGAACTCGCGAAGGCTGTCTCTCAGCATCCCTATGGCTCCCTCCGGCCCGTGATCAATCGAAGCCGGCTGATCTCGTGCGTGAGGATGAGTCTCACATGGGCGACGGCCGTAAACCGTTAACGTGGAATGCTGAATCGCCGTTGAGGTTAAGCCTTGTTGAGTCTCTTTGGTTGCCGGATTCTTGCCGGTTCAAATTCCGCAGCAGCGGCGCAGCTTTGGTCCCGAGGAGCCCTGTCGCTTGCAATCCCGCAAGACGGCCCTTTCTGCCCTTATTCCCCTCGCCGTGGTATCTATGTCGTTGGCATGCGGCGCGCATCTCGCGCTTCCGGTTAAGGAATACAGCCATGCGGCACCACGGCATCCATCACGTCACGGCCATTGCCGGTCCGGCCCGTCGCAACCTCGATTTCTACACGCGGGTTCTCGGGCTCCGCCTCGTCAAGAAGACCGTGAACTTCGACGAC
>DASRWK010000264.1:0-3743 GCA_035776715.1 Microvirga sp. | reverse complement strand
TGTATCCCTACCCTGCAGGCAGCACCTATCTGCTGCAGCTTCTTCCGCCCGCAGCCCTCGAAGGAGGGCTCGACCGGCTCAAGCAGAGGCTGCGCGATCCGGAGATCGGCCCCGTTCTGCGCCGCTGGGTGGAGAACGGCGGCCCCGCCTTCCACGGCCAGAGCAAGGTTCATCTGATCGGATGGGACAACGTTCGCATCTCGGGCATCAACAATCCGGCACTCAAGCATCTGGAAGGCCTCGATATGCGTCAGGCCGCGGAGCGCCGGAACACCGAGCCCTACGATCTCCTCATCAGCCTGGTGGAGGAGGACGAGGGCCAAACCGGAGTCATTCTCTTCCAGCTCGACGAAAACGACCTGCATGCGGCCTGCTGCCATCGGCTGCACATGGTGGGATCGGACGGCCTGCCCCGCCCCGGCACGAAGCCTCATCCGCGCGCCTTCGGAACCTTCCCTCGCATGGTCGGGCCCTTGCGGCGGGACAAGGGCTGGTTCTCCATCGAGGATGCCGTCCGCCGCATGACCTCGATCGCGGCGCAACGCTTCTCCCTTCAGGATCGCGGTTTGGTGCGGCCCGACATGATGGCCGATCTGGTGCTGTTCGAGGAGGGCGTCACCGACCGGGCGACATTCGATGAATCCACCCTCCTCCCGTCAGGCATCACTCATGTCTGGGTCAATGGCGAGGCCATCGTGAACGACGGTGCGCCGACGGGAGCGCGACCGGGCCGCATGCTGCCCGTTTCGGCGTGAAGACCCTTCCTGGGACCTAGAGCTGCTTCCGTTAACGTGGAATCAGCTCTCGTCTTTGGCTCCCAGCACTATTGGCGGCGAACCGGATCCGGTTCGCCGTAAAATGCTCTAGCCGCGTTCGATGATCTCGCGGATCCTGACGGCGAGGTTCTCGATGGCAAAGGGTTTGGTGATCATCTCCATGCCGGGCATGAGAAAGCCGGGTGCGATGGCCGCCTGCTCAGCGTATCCGGTGATGAAGAGCACCTTGAGATCCGGCCTTGCCAGACGTGCGTGATCGGCGAGCTGACGGCCGTTCAGGCCTGGCAGTCCGACATCGGTGACCAGCAGATCGATCCGCTGCTTCGATTCCAGGATTCTGAGGCCCGACGGACCGTCCACCGCCTCAAGTGCCTGGTATCCGAGATCGGCAAGAATTTCGAGGATCAGCGAGCGGACGACAGGCTCGTCCTCTACGACGAGAACGGTCTCGCCCGCCTCTGCGCGGTGTGCCTCGCTCAAGCCCGGCGTTTCATCGGCTTCCGCAAGCTCACCTTCATAGGCGGGAAGATAGATCTTCACGGTCGTGCCCTGGCCGACCTCGCTGTCGATCCGCACATGGCCTTCTGACTGTTTGGCGAAGCCATACACCATCGAGAGACCCAGACCCGTTCCCTCCCCGATCGGCTTGGTCGTGAAGAACGGATCGAATGCCTGCTCGAGCACGTCGGGCGTCATGCCCGTTCCGGTATCAGATACGCAGATCATGACGTACTGCCCCGGGCTGACATCCTCTCGGGCCGCCAGGTAAGCGTTGTCGAGACGCGACAGACCGGTTTCGACGATGAGCCTCCCGCCCCCAGGCATGGCATCCCGGGCATTGATGGCAAGGTTGAGGATCGCGCTCTCCAGCTGGTTGGGATCGCACAACGTCAAGGGCAGATCGTCTGCCGTGGCCATCTCGAGGTCGATGGATTCCGAGGTGGTCCTCCTAAGGAGCTCCTCCATGGATCTGACGAGCCGGTTGACGTCCACCGGGCGCGGGTCGAGCGGCTGCCGCCGCGCGAAGGCGAGAAGGCGATGCGTCAACGCTGCGGCGCGATTGGCCGAGGAGGTCGCCGCCTTGATATAACGATTGAGGCTGTCGAGCCGCCCCTGCGCCATGCGGGTCTGGAGAAGATCGAGAGATCCCACGATACCCGTCAGGAGATTATTGAAATCGTGGGCGATGCCGCCGGTGAGCTGCCCGACGGCTTCCATCTTCTGGCTCTGGCGAAGCTGCTCCTCCAGCATTTTGCGCTGGGTGACATCGCGGCCCACGCTATAGAAGACGTCCCCGGCAGGCGCGAAGGTCCAGCTGATCCAATGATAACCGCCGTTCTTCGCATGGATGCGGACGTCGAAATCCTTGATCGACTCGCCTCGCCGTAACGCTTGAAGCGCATGCTGGCCGGCTGCGCGATCCTCCGGATGGATCCACGTCCCGAAGAAGGTGCCGACGACCTCATCCCCGCGATAGCCGAGGAGATCCGTCCATGCCGGATTGACGGCCTTGAGATACCCTTCTGCATCGCAGACGCTGAAGAGATCGCTCGACAGGCTCCAGAGACGGTCGCGCTCGCGCGTTGTCTCCTCGACCCGGCTCTCCAGTCTCTCGTTGAGTTCCCGCAGCCGTTCCTCGGCCCGTTTCGCGGCCGTGATGTCGTAGATGACGCCGATGAAACGCAGGCCCGCCGTCTCCGTATCGCGGACGAACTCGCCCCTGCGAGCCAACCAGCGAAGCTCATTGGTGTCGGCGCGATGGATCCGGCATTCCCCGTAGACGGTGCCTTCCCTCGAGCTCTGCTCGACGATGGCGGGATCTCCCTGCACGACGAGTGCATTGATCGTGCGGGCCGGAAGCACATTGGTGGGATGAAGCCCGAGCAGCCGGCAAAATTCGTCCGAGACGCTTACCGTCGCAAAGGTATCGACATATTCGAAAGTCCCGACGCCACCCGCGCTCTGCGCGATCCGCAGGCGCTCCTCGACATGCTTCTGCTCGGTGACGTCGAGGACGACGCCGGTGAATCTCAGGGGCCGGTCATCGTCGCCGAAATGACTGCGTCCCCGGGCATGCACCCATCGGACCGTGCCGTCGGGAGCGAGGAGGCGGTACTCCTTGGAGAAGATCTCCGCCCCGTTGAGCATCCCGGCGACCGCAAGGCGGATCCTCGTGCGGTCGTCAGGATGAATGGCCCTGAAAAAGGCTTCCGCCGGCAGGCCTTTGGCGGCCTCGGCGGGATCCAGACCGTGAAGGGTCGCAAATCGCGTGTCGGCGGTGAAGCGCCGGCTGGGGATGTCCCATTCCCAGGAGCCGCCGGTCCCTGCCACCGTGAGCGTCTGCCGGAGCCGCTCGTTGGTCTGGTCGAGTTCCTTCTGACTCTCTCTGAGGGCCTCCTGAGTTTTCGCCGCCTGATGGGCCTGCGAGACATCGACCTGAGTGGAGAGGAAGAAAAGCGGTCTTCCGCCCTCGTCGCTCACCGGCGTGATGAACAGGTGGTTCCAGAAACGGGATCCGTCCTTGCGCTGGTTCAGGATCTCGGTCGAGACGGCACGGCCATGCCGGATCGCCTCGCGGATCTCCTCGATTGCCTCCTCCCCGGCTTCGGGCGGCTGAAGGAAACGGCAATTGCGTCCGACGGCTTCCTGTGCGGTAAATCCCGTCGAACGGCAGAATGCGTCGTTTACGAACACGATCGGATTGTCGTGCAGGCGCGGGTTCGTGGCGACCATCGGCAGCCCCGACCGCTCGAGCGCCGAAAAGATCGGCCCCGCCACACGACGCAGCTCATCCACAGCCGCCCCGACAGTCTGCTCGACCGTCCCGTATGGAAGCTCTCGAGTGGTCATACCGGCCAAATGATCGTTGAGGTGTTTCGTTGAAACCTCATGGCCTCAAGCCTCGTCTCCCATCACCCGATCGATGAAGCTTGTAATTAGTTCTTTCAGAGCCGTTAGCGAGGGCAG
>DASRWK010000263.1:0-1982 GCA_035776715.1 Microvirga sp. | reverse complement strand
GTTCTGGGCGCCTGCCGGGGCACAACAACGTCAGCACGCCGACCGTGCGCCCGCTTCTCTGGCCAAGGCGCGATGGGGGCATCAGGGGTTTGGTGGCCCGGCCCCTGGCAGGGCGTTGCCCTCTGCGGCGCGCGAGGTCAGATCGGTCTCGCGCAACATGCTGATGAGTACTTCGTCGCCGATCTCGTTGCGCTCGCGAAGGTAGAGCAGAGCTTGGCGCGCCGCATCGAAGCCGTTGGCGTGTTCCTTGCCAGGCGATGCCTTGGCGGCTTCCATAGCCTGGCGTGCCGCCTCCTCCTCGCGTTCCTGCTCCTGCTCATCGTTCAGACCAGCCCGCCCGACGACAGCATCCAAGCTCAGACCCTGCAGGAGAACCGATCCAAGGATCACCAAGGCGGCTACGACAAGAATGAGATCGCGTTCAGGAAAGGCGCTGCCATCCGGCAGAGTCGGAGGTATGGCCAGGGCAATGACAAGGCCGATCACTGATCGTGTGGACGACCACGCCATCAGCGCAGAGGCAGCCCACCGCTTTGATCCTCCGCGCTCTCTGTTCGTGAGTGCTCCGGCAATGGGCTGCGTCCATGCCGCCAGATAGGACAATCCGACCTGGACACAAAGGACCAGGAAAAGCACCACCCCCGCGGTGATGAGAAGCTGCAGGAGGGGCCAGTTGCCGAGCCCAGCCAGGGCCTGCGGCAGTGCTCGTCCTGCGAGGAGGAAGAGCACGCTCGAGACCATGAGGCTGACCTCCTCCCAGAACGCCACAGCGCTAATGCGGGCCTCGGACGAGGAGATGGGAGCTCCCGTGCGGCGGTTGATCCGCACCGTCGAGATCACGAGGGCCGCTGCCGTGATGGCCGCGACGCCTGACACGCCAAGCGCAGTCGCCGCCAAAGCTGCGGCATAGGGTGTCGTGACAGAGACAGCGATCTCGATGGGGGCAGGATCGATCTTCTGTCGCACGAGCGCGATCGCCTGTCCGATGAGGAAGCCGAGCAAAAGACCTGCAGGGATGTCGAGCACGAAGTGCTCGAGAACAGCCCAGGTCGTCGGGAGCCCCGAGCCGGCGCTTTCAACAACAAGTGCAAAGGTCGCCAGGATGAAGAGCCGTGCCACCAACTCACGAGCCTTGAGGGTATCGGCAATGGCCCTCGGCACATGCGGACGGCCTTTGGCCTCGTGGAAGAGGCGTGTGTCGAACACCGAGGCAACGACGCCGAGCAATATGGCCGCGCTCCAGGATAAACCCGGCAGAAGCAGGATGCGGGCTGCCAGTGCGACAAGCGCTACCGTTACGAGGACGATCACGGCACCGAAGATGAGCCCCGGCACGAGCGTGAACCGCAGGAGGTGCCACGAGACCCGGACCGTTGACGCGTAGACGAGAGGAGGCAGGAACAGGGTCAGGACGAGGTCCGGATCGACCTCAAGCTGCGGAAGTCCCGGCACCACTGTTGATGCGAGCCCCATGGCGAACAGCACGAGTGAGGGCGGAGCGCCGACCGCACGGCTGAGGGCCAGCACCGGTCCGATGATCACCAGGACCAAGGCTGCGAAGTGATAGGAACTCACGACCGCCCTGCCGAGCTATCGCCTCAGCTGCGGCAGCACCTTCACTCCGAAGGCGTCGATGAAGCCGCGCTGGTTGCGGTCCACCTGGTGCAGCTGCAGCTCCTCGAAGCCAAGCTCGATGAACCGGCCGAGCCACTCCACGTGCTGATCGAGGCTGGACGAGATGAGAAGCGACTCGCGCATGTCCTCCGGCTTCACCAGGCGCGTGGCCGTGTCGAACTGCTCCGGCGAACGCAGCTCCCAGTTCACCTCGCCGCCGAGCACGTTGTAGCGCCATTGCTCGTGCGCGCCCTGGAGGGCCGCCTCCTCGGTCGGCGCCCAGTTGAGCCCCCCCTGCATGAAGAGGGGCTTGCCCTCGCCGCCCCCGCGCCGAAAGGCCTCCACGACCTTGCGGACTTGGTCGGGCT
>DASRWK010000262.1:0-7107 GCA_035776715.1 Microvirga sp. | reverse complement strand
CCAGGAAGGAGACGTCCTCGTCCTCGCGGATCAGCTTGAGGATCTCGTCCGAGCGGTCTCCGACCCGAATCACCTGCTCCGGCTCCACACCCGCAGCGCTGCGCGCCTCGCGGGCGGCCGCCTCGAGAAGCTTGGCCGCCTCTTCGCTCGCTTCCTCGATCATGGCCTCGCCGACGCCGATCCATTCGAAATTGTCCGGCGGATCCACCACCGCGAGCATGAGCATGCTCGCTCCGGTGCGCGCGGCACGGCGCGAGGCGAAATGGACGGCTCTCGCGCATTCCGGGGTCTTGTCGACCACCACCATGAATTTGGGCCTGTGGCCCGATTCGTAGGATCGGCGCTGCCCGCTCACTGCCTGCTCTCCTGCATCGGAACGACGCTGCCCCGCTCATATGAATAGGGCAAGTGCAGCGCTTTGATCTAGCGCATCGCCGGGGCCGGAAACAGGGGGGAGCCCTGCACGATGCGAGACGGCCGGTTCTCCTGGCGAAGAACCGGCCGTCGTGGTGCCGGGATGCGTCTTGTCGAAGGCGGGCCGATACCCGCTTCGCCGCGAAGGCTTTCAGCGGGCGCGAACGAAGCCCACGATGTCCTTCACCGCATCCATGGTCTGGGCGGCGATGATCCGGGCACGGTCGGACCCGTCGACCAGGATCGCGTCGATATGGCCGGGATCGGCCATGAGGCGGCGCATCTCGCCGGCGATCGGGGCGAGCTTCGTCACCGCCACGTCCACGAGCGCCGCCTTGAAGCCGGAGAACTGCGATCCGCCGTGATCGCGCAGCACGTCCTCCGGCGTGGTGCCGGTGAGCGCCGCGTAGATGGCCACCAGGTTCTCCGCCTCGGGACGGCCTTTGAGGCCCTCGACCTCGGAGGGCAGGGGCTCGGGGTCCGTCTTCGCCTTGCGCACCTTCTGGGCGATGGTGTCGGCGTCGTCCGTGAGATTGATGCGCGAGTAATCGGACGGGTCCGACTTCGACATCTTCTTCGAGCCGTCCCGCAGGGACATGACGCGGGTGGCCGGGCCCTGGATCATCGGCTCGGTGATCGGGAAGAAGGTGTCTCCATAGCCGTTCGAGGCGATCGAGGCGGCGTAGTCGTTGTTGAACTTCTGCGCCACGTCGCGGGTCAGCTCGAGATGCTGCTTCTGGTCCTCACCTACCGGCACATGGGTGGCGCGGTAGACCAGGATGTCGGCGGCCATCAGGCTCGGATAGGCGTAGAGGCCGAGCGAGGCGTTCTCGCGGTCCTTCCCGGCCTTCTCCTTGAACTGCGTCATGCGGTTCATCCAGCCGATGCGCGCCACGCAGTTGAAGATCCAGGCCAGTTCCGCGTGCTGGTGCACCTGGCTCTGGTTGAAGATGATGCTCTTCTTCGGGTCGAGGCCGGCGGCGAGATAGGCGGCCGTCACCTCGCGGATCTGGCGCTTCAGGTCGGCGGGGTCCTGCCAGACGGTGATGGCGTGCATGTCGACGACGCAATAGATGCATTCCATCGTCTTCTGGAGTTCGATCCAGCGGATCATCGCGCCAAGATAGTTTCCGAGATGCAGGTTGCCCGTCGGCTGCATGCCTGAGAAAACCAGCTCCTTGAACTGCGCCATCGTCTTGCACTCCCACGCCTGACCGGGTTGGACGCCGGCCCGCGTTGCTTTCATTGTTTCATTGTGACGCGGTTATGACAGGGCCGCGCCACGATGCAAGCGTTTAGCGGAACGCGCGCGCGTCGTCACGGGTCACGGCGCCGGTCAGCCATGCCGCGACGACATAAAGGGCAAGGCCGCCGAGGCAGAAGGCCGCGAGAGCGAGGCTGTCCGTGGGGGCGAAAGCCGTCTGCGCCCCCCAGAGGCCCAGGCTCATGAGAGCCGTCGAAAGGGCGATGCGCGCCAGCCGGCCGAGGAAGCGGCGGTCGGGGCACCACAATCCGGCACGGGCCAGCAGCCAGACCATGGCGGCCGCATGGGCGGCGCAGCCCAGGCTGATGCCGAACGCGATCCCCGGCGGCCCCCAGAATGGCGCGAGAAGCGCAGAGCCCGCGAGGGTCGCGAGGATCCCGAGAACGGCTCCTGCGATCGTTTGGCGCAAGGCCCCGCGCGCGAACAGGGTCTGGCTCAGCACCTTGCCGGCGGTGGCGAAGGGCAGGCCCAGGCTCAGGCTCGCGAGCACCCGCGCCGTGCCCTCGGAATCGGCGGGCAGGAACGCCCCGCGTTCGAAGAGAACCGTCGTGATGGGGAGGCTCAGGAGCAGCAGGGCGGCGCCCGCCGGCAGGGCGAGCAGCAGCGCCATCTCGAGCGCCCTGTGCTGGGCCGAGACGATGGCGGCGGTTTCGCCCGCATGATGATGCCGGGCGAGTTCCGGCAGCAGCACGCTGGCGCCCAGGGCCGCCATCAGGCCGAGGGGCAGCTGCACCACCCGCTCGGCGTAATAGAGCCAGGAGATCCCCGAGGGCCAGAAGGAGGCCACTTGCGTTCCCGCCAGCACGAACAGCTGCACCGCGCCGCTGGCGACCAGGGCGGGGAAGCCCGCCAGCAGCAAGTTCTTCAGGTGCGAGGACCAGCGCGGCCAGCGAAAGCGCACGAACGCGTCCCCGCCCTGCCGCAGGGCGGCCAGAACGGCGAGAAGCTGGATGAGACCGGCCACGCTCGACGCAGCCGAGAGCCATGCGGCCTTTGCCCGGAAGGGAAGGGCGAAGGCCGTCTCCAGCACCAGGAGCGCCAGGATCAGCCCGCCGTTCACCGCGAGCGGGGCAAGCGCCGTCACCCCGTAGCGCCCGCGCATGTTGAGGATCGCGGCAGCGATGGAGGAGAGCGTCACGGACAGAACGATGGGAAAGGACAGGCGCGTGTAGAAGGCAACCAGCGCCAGCGTCTCGCCGTCGTCCCGGAGCCCCGGCGCGAGGAGAAGCGCCACGAGGCCCGCCCCGATCTCCACGAGGGCGGTAAGCCCGAGAAGCGCGAGGGCGAAGGCGCCGATCACGTCGCCGGCCATCGCGGCGGCGTCCTCCCGGTCCATGCGGCTCAGGTGCGGCACGAGGGCCGGGTTGAGCCCGCCTTCGCCCACGATACGGCGCACGAGGTTCGGCAGGCGGAAGGCCGTGAGGAACGCATCCGCCACCGGTCCCGCGCCCAGGGCCTGCGCGAACAGCATATCCCGGACGAAGCCGAGAATGCGCGAGGCGATCGAGCCGAAGCCGACCAGGAGGGAGGAGCGGATGAGCGACATGGTTAATGCCGCGCTTAAACGCTTATGCGGAGATTGTCTAAGGGATCCGTGCCCTAGCCCCTCGCGCGCGCAATCGCCTCGCGCTTCTGGGCCAAGGTCATCCCGCCGACATAGGCCTCCGTTCCCACCAGGAAGGATGGGGTCGCCGTAAAGCCCAGCGAATCGCCGATCCTGAAGGAATCCTTCATCCATCGGGTGATCCGGTCGGTATTCCCCACCTCCTCGACCCGCTTGGGATCGCCGCCGAGACGATCGATTTCCTTGAGGGTCCGCTCGCCGTCCACGGCTCCCTTGAGGCGGAAGAGCGCGAGATGCAGCGGCAGGTAGCGCTCGGGGCCGTAGACCTGAAGATAGGCGAGGGCGGCCTTCGTGGCCGTGACGGACGGAATGCCGAGCACGGCGAAATTCACGAGCACGTAAGTGACGTCGGGCTCCGCCTTCAGGAGTTCGGGCAGATCCGCCGCCGACGTCCTGCACCAGGGACAATTGTAGTCGAAATACTCGACCATGATCACGTCGCCGTGCCGGTGCCCGAGCCTGACGGCGGAGGGCTGAGCCAGGGCATCCTCGACGAGTTCGATGGGAACCATCTGCGGCTCCGGCCCCGACTGGGCGAGGGCGGGAACACCGGCGCCGGAGGCGGCGAGACAAGCGAGGAGGGTACGGCGGGACAGGATCATGGAAAAGGCTCTCGAAGCGTGGGAGTTCCTGGTGCCGCCCGATCTTGACGGGAGCAAGGCCAAGCTCTCCGGTTCATAAGCTTGTGAAGGGCAGGCGCCGGTCGTTCACGAGAACGAGAAAAGAATGCACCGGTTGCAGCTTGGCCATTGGCGCGCGAAGGTAAGTTGATCGCAGGAGGCGACAGATGCTCGAATCCGATTTCACGCCCCAGGAACTGGCCGTGATCCGCCGCGCCTATGCCAAGCAGATCCTGACTCTCGCGGGTGTGCCCGAGGATCCGACGCTCGAAGGGGCCTTCGCGGTGGTGGAACGCGAGCGCTTCCTGGGGAATCCGCCTTGGGCGATCTCTCGTAGCGGCGGCTACGAGCCGGTTCCTTCCCATGATCCCGCCGTGCTCTATCAGGACGTGCTGCTCGCTCTTGCCTCCCACCGGGGCGTCAACAACGGCACTCCGTCGCTCCATGCGGGATGGCTTCACGCCCTGTCCCTGCGCGAAGGCGAACGCGTCGCCCATATCGGAGCCGGAACCGGCTATTACACGGCCGTCATTGCGGAGATCGTCGGCGAGAAAGGTCACGTGTTGGCTGTCGAACTCGATCCTGCCCTGACCGAGACGGCCCGCGTGCAGCTTGGCGATCGCTCGAACGTCACCGTCGTCGCAGGCGACGGAGCCACATGGCCGCGCGAGGACGTGGATGCGGTTTACGTGAACTTCTCTGTCGAGCGGCCTGCGGAAGCCTGGATCGACCGCTTGAAGCCGGAAGGGCGCGTCATCTTTCCACTGGGCGTGCCCTGGCCGAAGCCAAGCCCTTCGGGCGGCGCCCATGCCATGCACGGCGCGGGCCTTCGCATCACGCGTCGCGGAAAGGGGTTGGCAGTACAATGGCTGGGCCGCGCGTTCTTCGTCTGTGCGGAGGGCGAGTTGTCGAGTCCTGGGCCTGAACGTCAGGCGCTCCAGGCCTCCTTCGAGCGCGGCGGCATCGAATTCGTGCGCAGCCTGATCTGGCGACAGGCTGCACTGCCGGGACGTTGCTGGTTTACCGGGTCAGGGTGGGCCCTGTCCTATGACGAGGCGACGGTCTGAAAAGCAGTCATCCGCGGAAGGTACCTTCCGCGGATGAGCGAAGCACGAGCTTGGTTGAGAGGTCTTAACCCTCTTCGCCCGTCACGCCGGCGGCGTCCTTGGCCTTCAGCACTTCCGGGCGCGGCATGGAAATGATGTTGTAGCCGGAATCCACGTAGTGGATCTCGCCGGTCACGCCCGCGGACAGGTCGGACAGCATGTAGAGGGCCGCCCCCCCGACGTCCTCGATCGTGATGTTCCGGCGCAGGGGCGAATGGGCCTTCTGATAGGTGAACATCAGGCGCGCATCGGCGATGCCGGCGCCGGCGAGCGTCCGGACAGGTCCCGCCGAGATGGCGTTGCAGCGGATGCCGGAGGGGCCGAGATCGTTCGCGATGTAGCGCACGGACGCCTCGAGGGCCGCCTTCGCCACGCCCATCACGTTGTAGTTCGGCATCACGCGGGTTGAGCCGCCATAGGTGAGGGTGAGGAGCGAGCCGCCGTTCTTCATGCGCCTGGCGGCGCGCTGCGCGACCTCCGTGAAGGAGAAGCAGGAAATGACCATGGTGCGCGAGAAGTTCTCGCGCGTCGTGACCTCGGTGTAGGAGCCCTTGAGCTGCGCCTTGTCGGAGAAGCCGATGGCGTGGACCACGAAGTCGATGGAGTCCCAGCGCTTGTCGATGGCCTCGAAAGCGCCGTCGACGGAGGCGAGGTCCTCCACGTCGCAGGGGATCACGAGGTCCGAGCCGAGCGACTGGGCCAGAGGCGTCACCCGCTTGCCGAGGGCCTCGCCCTGATAGGTGAAGGCGAGTTCCGCGCCGTGCTCCGCCAGAGCCTTGGCGATGCCCCAGGCAATGGAATGGTCGTTCGCGACGCCCATGATGAGGCCGCGCTTTCCTTGCATCAGACCGCTCATGCGGGTCCCCCTATGCATCGGCTCGATTGTCGGATGCCGATCGTTAGCAAACCGTGCATCCGGAGCCCTGGTCTTCATTTCAATGAGCGTATCCATGCGAGATCCCCTTGAGGATGCGGGACATCGCATGGAGCTGTCTCAGGTTTATGACGTCTTATCCGTTGTAGCGGCTGAAGACGAGTGTGGCGTTCGTGCCGCCGAATCCGAAGGAGTTCGACAGGATCGTATCGATCTTCGCGTCGTCGATGCGCTTGCGGACGATGTTCATGTCCGCGAAGGCCGGATCGATCTCGTCGATATGGGCGCTCTCGCAGATGAACCGGTTCTGCATCATCAGGAGCGAATAGATCGCCTCCTGCACGCCTGTGGCGCCGAGCGAGTGGCCGGTGAGCGACTTGGTGGCCGAGATCGGCGGGCACTTGTCGCCAGAGCCGAACACCTCGCGGATAGCCTCGATCTCCTTCTGGTCGCCGACCGGGGTCGAGGTGGCATGCGGATTGATGTAGTCGACCGGCCCGTGCACGTTCTGAAGCGCCATGCGCATGCAGCGCACCGCGCCCTCGCCGGACGGGGCCACCATGTCGTAGCCGTCGGAGGTCATGCCGTAGCCGACGATCTCGCCGTAGATCTTGGCGCCGCGGGCCTTGGCGCGCTCCAGCTCCTCCAGCACCAGCACGCCCGCGCCGCCGGCGATCACGAAGCCGTCGCGATTGGCGTCATAGGCGCGCGAAGCCCGGGAGGGAGTGTCGTTGTACTTGGTGGACATGGCGCCCATGGCGTCGAAGAGGTTGGAAAGGGTCCAGTCCAGGTCCTCGCAGCCGCCGGCGAACATCACGTCCTGCTTGCCGTACTGGATCATCTCGTAGGCGTTGCCGACGCAATGGTTGGAGGTCGCGCAGGCCGAGGAGATGGAATAGTTCACGCCCTTGATCTTGAACCAGGTGGCGAGCGTCGCGGAGGCCGTGGAGGACATGGCCTTCGGCACGGCGAAGGGGCCGATGCGCTTGGGGCCCTTGTCGCGGGTGATCTCGGCCGCTTCGACGATCACGCGGGTGGAGGGGCCGCCCGACCCCATGATGATGCCGGTTCGCTCGTTGGAGATGTCGCTCTCCTCGAGCCCGGAATCGCGGATCGCCTGATCCATGGCCACATGGTTCCAGGCGGTGCCGCGGCCGTGAAAGCGCATGGCGCGGCGGTCCACGAGGGAGTCCACGTCGATCTGC
>DASRWK010000261.1:0-4629 GCA_035776715.1 Microvirga sp. | reverse complement strand
AGAACGCCCAGAACGGGGCGGCCGGTAGCGCCTTGGCGGGCACGATCGTCTGGAATTTGTTGGGCCATCTGAAGCCTCTTTCAAAAGCTGGAAGTATTCGGGTGAGCAGCGAGGCTCGGCGTTATCAGGGCAACGCCAGATGCGGAGGGCGGTTCCTGCCAAGCCATGGAACGTGGCGATCTCCCACATGCGCTCGGCGCTGGATCCAATGCCGGGTTTTACCGTTGTTCGAGACGGGCCACTAACCAGTGTCAGAGATGAGGCCGATGGTTCGGGCAGACCTGGGAAGCATCGATTGTCGCACCCCCCGGCAAGGCTATCGTCTCCCGGTCTGCAGCCATTTTTTCGCCGTCTTAGGCGCCCTTGGGTAATCTCTGATTCAAGGAGACATCATGCAGGACAATCGCATCAGTCTGGACGGGACTTGGGAATTTTTGCACGTGGCCGACGACCGCCTGTCCGGCCCGGCGGAGGTTCGCCAGATCGTGGTGCCGAGTCCCTGGCAGGCCCAGTTCTCGGATCTGCGCATGCGGGCGGGGATCGGTATCTATCGCAGAACGATCGAGATCGATGAAGCGTGGCTACACGACAGCATCTGGATCCGCTTCGGCGCTGTCTTTCACAACACGAAGGTCTTCATCAACGGCGAACCCGTAGGCCACAATGAGGGCGGCTTCCTGCCGTTCTCGTTCGACGTGACGCCCTACCTGAAGCCGGGACCGAATGAGATCAAAGTCCGCGTGGATTCGCCTACCGACAATCCGGCCGAATTCCCTGACTCGCCGTTCGCAGAAATCCCCTTCGGTAAACAGAGCTGGTATGGCCCACTCTCCGGAATCTGGCAGCCGGTCTATCTGGAACGCCGCATTCCCGACCACATGAGCCGCGTGCGGCTCGTTCCGAATCTAGCCACGGGCCGCGTCGCGTCCGGCGTGTTCTTCGCGCGGCCGCTCTCGGATGCCACACAGATCCGCATCGAGGTGACGGACCCGTCGGGCAGCGTCGTGATCGATGAGATGCACGAGACGCAGATCGGTGTCACCAGCATGCCCTTCGAGCTGACCGTGCCGAACGTGCAGCCCTGGTCGCCGGACCAGCCGAACCTTTACCGTGTTCGCCTGGAGCTGATCCGTGGCGGCGAGGTGAAGGACGAGATCTCCGACAATTTCGGCTTCCGCACAATCGAGACGCGCAACGGCAAGTTCTATCTCAACGGCGAACCGCTCTATCTGCGCGCGGCTCTCGACCAAGACTACTACCCGGACACGATCTGCACCGTGCCCTCCGTGGAATTTCTGGAGGATCAGTTCCGCAAGGCCAAGGAACTTGGCCTCAATTGCCTGCGCTGTCATATCAAGGCAGCCGACCCGCGCTATTACGAGACCGCGGATCGCATGGGCATGCTGATCTGGACGGAGCTGCCCAACGGCGGCATGGCCACCGACCGCTCGCGAGGCCGGAAGGAAAAGCTCCTGAAGGGCATCGTCGATCGCGACGGCAACCATCCGTCCATCATCATCTGGACGATCATCAACGAGAACTGGGGCGTCGATCTCGTCAACGATGCGGATCACCGCGACTGGCTCAAGCGCACTTTCGCCTGGCTGAAGGCCTACGATCCCACACGCCTGGTCGTGGACAACTCGCCGCTCGCACCGAGCTTCCACGTGGAGTCCGACATCGCGGATTATCACTTCTACGCCGCCTATCCCGACCACCGGGCGCAGTGGGACCAGTTCGTCGACGAATTGTCGAACCGTGCGTCCTGGCTCTACTCGCCACATGGGGATGCGGTGATCACCGGCCGCGAGCCGCTCATGTGCTCCGAGTTCGGCAATTGGGGCCTGCCCTATCCGAAGGACCTGCGGGACGCCAAGGGCGAGGAGCCCTGGTGGTTCGAGACCGGTCACGATTGGGGCGAGGGGGTGATGTATGCCCACGGTGTCGAGAACCGCTTCTCGGACTGGAGCATGGACCGCGTGTTCGGCGATCTGCGCCGCTTCGTGATCGCGGCGCAATGGCAGCAGTTCCGCGCGTTCAAATACGAGATCGAAGCCATGCGCCGGAAGCCCAACCTCGCCGGCTACGTGATCACCGAGCTGCACGACTGCCACTGGGAGTCGAACGGCCTCCTCGACATGCGCCGCAACACGCGCGTATTCCACGAGCTGTTCCGCATCGTCAATTCCGACACGGTGATCGTGCCGAAATGGGAGCGCGCCTCCTATTGGACAGGCGAGACGGTGGCGTTGGAACTCGCGGTCGCGCACGGAGCAGGACCAACGCTCGAGAACTGCCATCTCGAAGTCAGCATCTGCAACGAGACGCGGCGCATCGACCTCCCGCCTATCCAGGCACCTAGCGTGTTCGAGATCGGCAAGATCGAGTTACAGATGCCGGAGATGGACGAAGCCTCGTTACGCCGCATCAGCTTCACGCTGCGCACATCCGACGGCCGCCTCCTCTCACAGAATCACCACGACGTCGCCATCCACCCGAAGCGGACGCGGCCGGTCCATGTGCGGGAACTGGTGTGGTCGCCAGACGAGGATATTCGTGAGCGCTTCCGCGCCCTGGGCTACACCATCGCTCGAGCTTTCGAGGAGTCGACCCTGATCGTCGCCCGTACGCACAACAAGGCGATCGCCGACCATGTGCGCGCCGGCGCCAAGCTGCTGCTGCTCCCGGAGGAGGACATGAGCCTCTATCCGTTCTTCCCGCATTGGCAGGCCGTGAAGGTGCAAGCTCGTCACGGCACATTGTGGTCCGGCGATTGGGCCTCCTCCTTCGCCTGGCTGCGCCGCTCGGGTCATTTCACCCGCTTCCCCTCCGGCCCTCTACTCGACGAAACCATGGACCGGGTGCTGCCCGATTATGTGATCTCGGGTTGCAACCTCCTCGATTTCCAGGCCCGCGTCTTCGCCGGCCTCGTGGTCGGCTGGATTCACAAGCCAGTGGCGCTGGGCGTGGAGCGCTCCTACGGACGCGGACGACTCGTCACAACGACGCTCCGCCTGCTGCGCGATGCGCCGCTCGCCGATCCCACGGCCACTATGTTGACAGATGCCCTGGTGGAGCTCGCGGTCGAGTCGCGGGCGGCCCGCCTCGAGGAAGCCGTACGGGCTGCGGAAGCCGCGGCGTAGATCGGGATGATCCTAAACAGAAAGCGGCGCGGAGAGAATCCGCGCCGCTTTTTTGCTGCTGGATGGGGGGACGCTACTCGGCAGCCATCTTGAGGCTCTCTTCGGACCACTCCACCTCGCTGTCGATGAAGTACCGGTCGAGAGCGCTTTCCAGACGCGGCATCAGAATGCCACGTTCCGTGGAGAGGGTCGTGTTGAGAACCGGCAGGTCTCCCGCATCCGTCACGAGACTCGGATCGAAGCCTGCCCGCTCGGCAGCCTGGGCCGCCAGATCACGCCAGGAGAGCGCACCGATATTCGCCATGTGCCAAATACCGGTTCCACCGTCGATCAGGAGATCGAGGGAGGTATTGACGAGATCCGGCACGTAGGTCGGCGACACGACATCAAGGCTGGCTTCGACCCCCTCGCCCCTGCTCAGGGTATTGAGGATCGACCAGACGAAATTGTAGCGGTCCCACGGGCCGAAGAAGGCGCTCGTGCGAATGATGAGGGCATTGTCGTGGACGGCTAGGACGCGCCGTTCGGCCTCGGCCTTGCTCGCGCCATAGACCGTAGTGGGGTTGACCTCATCGCTCTCCACATAGGGCCTGTCGAGCGTGCCATCGAAGACGAGGTCCGACGAGAAGGTCACCAGCGGGATGCCGAGATCGGCACAGGCCTTCGCCAGGACTTCGGCCCCGGTGGCGTTCTCGCGAAAGCAGGCGGCCGCATCGTTCTCGGCCTCGGACACGCGCACATAGCCAGCCGTGTTGATTACCGCCCAAGGCTGGTAACATGCGAGAGCTTTCTTTACGCTTTTCGCATCTGCGATATCCATGTCCCTGCGCGAGAGCAGCACGTGGTTGAGGCCGCGGAATTCTGCGAGCCGCGAGAATGCGCGTCCGAGAGTGCCGGAGGCGCCAGTAATGAGAAGCCGGCGCGGCTTGTCCGCAAGCCAGCAGGAGCGGGACTGCTTGGCCGGAGACCTGTAGAAGCGGATGTCCCGCTTCCACCAGCCGGCACGGTCGAGAACCGGATGGTCGTAGGTGCCGGTCTTTGCCAATGCCTCGGCGGCGTGGGCCAGTGCCGTACGCCGAGGTTCGGGGGCGCGCACGTCGAAGGGACCCGGCTCATAGAAGCCGCTTCGTTGCGTCAGCAGGCTGTTCCAATCCACCGCGCCGAAGAGCGACCAGACGGTCACGGCGCGGATGTCGGCGCCTTCGCCCCGCAGCCTGTTGACGTCGTTCCACACCTCGACGAGCCAGCGCAACTGATCGTCACGCGTGCTGCCGTGATGAGCCTCCGTCACGGCGATGGGACGTTTGTAACGCTCCCACACCTCTCTCAGCCGAGCGGCAGGCCCGAGATCCTCGGGTGGCAGCGGCATGCGCACGGCTTCGGCGTCCGCATACTGGTGCCTGCCGTTCCCGCCCCAATGATGCTCGGGATAGCGCTTCATATCCTCATCGAGGTAGCGCTCGCTCGTGAGATAATGATTGATTCC
>DASRWK010000260.1:0-3033 GCA_035776715.1 Microvirga sp. | reverse complement strand
CTTTCTCTCTTCATTTCCGATCCTGTACGTCACACCAATGGCACGGCGGCCCTCGAAATCGATACGGGTGACATGAGCGTGGGTCTGGACCTTCAGGTTCGGCCGTGACAGAGCAGGACGGAGATAGGCATCCGCTGCGCTCCAGCGTCGTCCCCTGTGTTGGTTGACTTGGTAATAGCCGAAGCCCTCCTGGCTTGCACCGTTGTAGTCGGGATTGAACGGGAAGCCTGCCTGCTTCGCTGCCTCGATGAAGGCCTCCGAAATCGGCGGACGCTCGGCGACGCGCACGATGTGGAGCGGCCCGCTCCCGCCGCGCAGCTCGTTCTCGCCATCCTCAAAGGCCTCGAGTTTCTTGAAATAAGGCAGAACGTCCTGGAAGCTCCATCCGGTGGCTCCCATCTGCGCCCAGAGATCGTAATCCTGCGGTTGGCCACGGACGAAGATCATGCCATTGATGAGCGTAGAACCGCCGAGCCCCTTACCGCGCGGCACCACGATGGTACGATTATAGACGTTTTCCTCGGGTTCCGTCTGAAAGCGCCAGTTGTACTTGGCGTTCGTCAGGAGCTTGCTGAAACCTGCGGGGATAGGGATCCAGAACCCGTTATCGGGGCCGCCTGCTTCGAGCACGAGCACATTGTTCTTGGCATTGGCCGTCAACCGGTTCGCCAGCACGCAACCTGCAGTGCCGCCGCCAACGATGATGTAGTCAAACGATTCCATGACGATAATCTTTCAGAAGCTCAAGCTCGCAATGTCCGCAACGGACATTCAGGGCGAGAGCACCTTGCCGGGGTTGAGCAATCCTTCCGGATCGAGTGCATGCTTGAGCTTGCGAGCCAGCTCCATTTCCGCAGGGGCGCGATAGCGGACGAGCTCGCCGACGCGATACTGCCCGATCCCGTGCTCCGCCGAGATGCTGCCGCCGCAGGTCGCCACGACGTCGTGCACGATGCGGTTGACGGCAGCCGCATCGTGGTTCGCACCAGCGAGCACGTTGTAATGAATGTTACCGTCGCCGAGATGGCCGAAGACGTTCACCCGCGTTCCCGGAGCACCGGCAGCCAGCGCCTTCCCGGCCTCGGCAAGGAAGCGCGGCACCATGGTAAGCGGCACGGACACGTCGTGCTTGACGCTCTTGCCCTCACGCGCCTCGGATTCCGTCACGTGCTCCCGTAGGGCCCAGAGCTGTGCGGCCTGCGCTCCCGACTCGGCAATGACCCCGTCGAGGGCAATCTCCTGTTCGAAGGCTGTGCCGAGCATCGTCTCGGCAGCCTCACGCAGGCCCGCAAGGCTGGAAGCGGCCTCGATCAGCACGAACCAGTCACCCTCGGCGATAGGAGCCTTCAGGCCGGCATGCTTCGCCACGAGTTGCATGGACGTTGCGGAGATCAGCTCGAGAGCCGAGACCTGATCCCCCAGATCGTCCTGGGCCAGCTTGAGGAGCCGCAAGGCCGCATCAGGATCGGCTACGGACAGCAGAGCCGTCACGGAATGCTTGGGACGCGGCAACAGGCGCAGCACCGCCGCAGTCACGATCCCCAGCGTGCCCTCGCTGCCGATGAAGAGCTGCTTCCAGTCGTAACCGGCGTTGTCCTTGCGCAGGCGGCGCAGCCCGTTTGCAAGAGTTCCATCCGGGAGAACTACTTCGAGCCCGAGCACCAGGTTTCGGGTCATGCCGTAGCGCAGCACATTCACGCCGCCCGCATTGGCCGCGATGACGCCGCCTATGGTCGCCGATCCCTCTGCCGCGAGGCTGATCGGCAGCAGTCGCCCGGCAGCAGCCGCCGCATCCTGCGCAACTTTCAGAATGCACCCGGCTTCAGCCTCGATCGTCATCCCGACGGCGTCCACATCACGCACCGCCGCCATGCGGTTCAGAGACAGGACGACCTGGGTACCTGAGGCATCCGGAACCGCCCCGCCGGCCAGCCCCGTATTCCCGCCCTGTGGAATGATGGGTACACCCGCCTCGCGGCAGATTTGCACGATCTGCATCACCTGGCCTGTCGAGGAGGGTCGAACGACACAGGCGGGCCGGCCCGGAAAGAGCCTCCGCCAGTCAATTGCATAGGGCTCGAGATCGGGCCCTTCGGCAATGATCGCGGACGGGCTAAGCACCTCGGACAGCCGAGCCAGCACATCTGATGGGATGCTCATCTGAACGCCTCATTGAGGAGCGAGCCGTCGAGGGGCCTGCCTTTGGCCGCCATGGCGAGAGCGAGTCCTTGGGCGACCTCACGGCTGCCCGCGAAAGCCGCACGCTCGAGAACCTTGGAAATCGTCGGAGAGGCCTCTCGGCCGTGTACCCGTTGAACCGGCTGGTCGAGCCAATCCATGTACCGGCGCTGTATCTCGTCGGCGAGCATCGTGCCGTAGGAGGTACCGACCGATCCCTGCTCGACGATGATCACGTTATTGGTCCGGCGGATGCTGTCGCCGATGGTGTCCCAGTCCAGGGAGGCCCGGTCGAGGGTGCGCAGATCGATCACCTCCGCATCGACGCCAAGTCGCTCGACGGCTTCGAGGCTGCGCGCCACCATTGCCGAATAGGTCAGCACCGTCAGGTCTCTGCCGGGACGGACGACCCGGGCCAGGCCCAGCGGAATGACGTAGTCGAGATCCTCGGCCGGAATGGCGCCCATCGCTTGGTAGAGGTCGACGTGCTCGATCACCAGGATAGGATCCTGGCAGCGCAACGCAGCGTTCATGAGGCCTATGTAATCGTGCGGCGTCGAGGGAGCCACGATGCGCCAGCCGGGCGATGTCGCGAAAATCCCGGCAGGATCGAGAGAGTGCTGCGAACCATAGCCGGTACCCATGGCGATCTTGGTGCGCAACACGAGCGGCATATCCGCGTCGCCTCCGAACATGTGGCGAGCCTTGCCGATCTGATTGAACACCTGGTCCGCGGCGACCCACATGAAATCCGGATACATGAACTCGATGATCGGCCGGAAACGGCCATCCATCGCGAGCCCGCCGGCGACACCCGTGAAGGCCGCCTCGCTGATCGGCGTTCCGAGCACGCGC
>DASRWK010000259.1:0-2802 GCA_035776715.1 Microvirga sp. | reverse complement strand
GCCGCTCGCCACGGATCATCCGCTCGGCAGGGGCTCGCGCGCTGCCATGGAGGCGATCCGCGCGGTCATCCCTCCCGCGCTCGACGGCGACCGCTGGTACGCGACCGAGATGCGCCAGGCCCTCGACCTCGTGCGCTCCGGTGCCGTCGTGGAGGCGGTCGAGGGTGCCGTCGGGACGCTGGAATGAGAAAGGGCTCGGCATGATCCGAGCCCTCGAAATAAGCGAGGTTCGCCGTTCAGCGGCAGCGGCGCACGTTGCGGATGACGACCGAGCCGTCGGGGCGATGGATACGTTCGCGGACCACGCGGCAGCGCTCTCTCCTGCGCTCCCAGGCCGGCACGCCACACCGGCGCACAGTACGATAAACCACGCGGCCGTTGGGGCGCACGGTGCGAACGCGGCGTGTCACACAGGCGACATTGTCGACGAGGGATGGTGTTTCGATCTTCTGCGGACTGAAACGCGCCTGCGCCTCGGGAGCGGTACCGAAAAGGGTGGCGCCGAAGACAACAGCGACCGCAGGGATGATGAAGGCTCGCATGATCCTATCCTTCGTTGCGGAGAGACCCACGATAACTTGAATGGATAGGTCATGGTTCCTGGTATGGGGATGAATGCATGGTCCAACGTGTCATCATCAAGCGTGTTCAACCTCAGGATGGCGCCGAACTGGTTGCTGCGAATCTCGCGAGCATCGTACTGCACGAGCCATGGGTTTCCCCTTGTCGCGACCTGGTGAGTTTTCAGGGATATCTTTCCCGTTGCGACGGCGACAGATCCATCGGTTTCATCGCGCGTGAGCGAGAGAGCAACAGAATCGTCGGCGTCATCAATCTGAGCGAGATCGTGCGCGGTTTCTTCCAGAGCGCTTATATGGGCTATTATGCGGTTTCGGGCATGACCGGGCGGGGCCTGATGAGCGAAGCCGTAGGTCTCGTTGTGACGCACGCTTTCACGGAACTGAAGCTCCATCGCGTCGAGGCCAACATCCAACCTCGGAACGAGCCGTCGCGAGCCCTCGTGAAGCGCCTCGGCTTCAGGCAGGAGGGCTACTCGCCGCGCTATCTCAAGATCGACGGCGAATGGCGGGACCACGAGCGTTGGGCGATTCTGTCAGAGGATTGGCGCGGCTGAGGGGCACTCACGCCGCCGCGGCATGCCTGAGTTTCTTCTGCAGGAAGAAGCGGCTGCCGCCTTTCGGGAAGTCCTTCAGTTCGCCGAAGCGCTCATATCCCAGCCGCTCGTAGAGTGCGAGAGCCTTCGGATTCAGGGTATCGAGCCACACGGAGTGACAGCCGCGCTCAAGGGCTTCCTCTTCCGCCATGCCGATCAGGCGCGTAGCAAGCCCCTGGCCCCGGAGAGCCTCCGGAATGAAGATATACTCGATGCAGAGCCATTCCCATCCCGTACGGCCCCACAATCCGCCAAGAATTTCCCTGGTGTCGGCTTGACGGACTACGACGGCCAGATCCTGGACCTGGAGGCCCGGCATCAGGGTTGTGCCGTTGAAATCGGAAAGACCGTTGAGGATGATCTGACGGACGACCTTATGCGGCTTTGCGAGAAGCTCGAGATGATGGTTCAAGCAACAATCCTTTTGACGGCGTCGATCAGCACGCGGGCCGCCGTGTCCGCATCCTCGACCGTGATCGACTCGGCCGGGTGATGGCTGATGCCGCCCTTGCAGCGCACGAAGAGCATCGCAGCAGGGCAGAGAGCGGCCATCGCCACCGCGTCATGGCCCGCGCCGGAGGCGAGACGCAGAGGCTCGACGCCGATGCTTCTCACCGCTTCCTCGAGCTGAGCCATGAGCCCCTTATGCATCGGCGTGGCGGGCGATTCCATGAAAGGCTCGATGACGAAGGACACCCCGCGCCGTCGAGCGGCGGCTTCGCACTCGGTGACGATATCCTGCACCATCGCATGGCGCACCGCATCGTCGGGCGAGCGGGCATCGAGGGTGAAATCGACACGCGCCGGGATCACGTTGATCGCTCCCGGTTGCACCTGCGCCACGCCCACGGTCGCAACCGTGTCGGTGCGTGTCGAACTGGCACGCTCCACGATGCCGATCATCTCGGCAACAGCCGCCAGCGCATCGCGACGCATGTTCATCGGCACGGTGCCCGCATGCCCCGCTTCGCCGATCACGTGCGCTCGGGCGCGGGTGATCCCGTTGATGGCCGAGACGATGCCGACGGGAAGGTTGTGCGCTTCGAGCTGCGGGCCCTGCTCGATATGCACTTCGAGATAGCCGCGATACCGCGCCGGATCGCGGGCGAGAGCTGATACACCGAGAGGATCGCCGCCGAAGGCGATCAGCGCGTCGCGAAGAGACACGCCCTCCGCATCCTTGCCCGCGAGCCAGGCAGGATCGTAGCGCCCGGCAAGGGCATAAGAGGTGGAGAGATTGGTGGGGAAGCGGACATTCTCCTCGTCGCCGAAGGCCACGACCTCGATCGGGCAGGATGGCGTGATGCCTTGCGCCTTCAAGGTCTCGGCTACGACGATGCCGAGGACCACGCCGAGGTTGCCGTCATAGCGGCCCGCGTCCACTACGCTGTCGATGTGAGAGCCGATGAGCAGGGCGGGAGCGCCGGGATCGGCGCCGTCCAGGCGTCCGACCACGGAGCCAAGGGCATCGATATGGGCATGAAGCCCGGCTCCCCGCATGAAGGCCAGGGTCGTGTCCGCCGCTGCCCGGTGGGCCGGCGAGAGATAGAGACGCGTCAGCCGCCCCATCTCGTCCGTGTGCTGGGCCAGGTCCTCGATCATCGCCATCACACGGCGGCCGAGGGGGA
>DASRWK010000258.1:0-4571 GCA_035776715.1 Microvirga sp. | reverse complement strand
CGTGCCGATGCCGTCGAGCGTGAAGCCCGCGACGTTCAGCTTGAAGTTGCCCGCCCCGAGGATCAGGGCGACCGCCACGGTGATGAGGTTGCGCGGGTTCGAGAAGTCGACCCGGTTCTCCACCCAGATCCGGCCCGCGGTCGCGGCGATGAGGCCGAACACCACGATCGACAGACCGCCGAGAACCGGCCCCGGGATGGTGCCGATGACGGCGCCGAATTTCGGCGACAGGCCGAGCAGCAGCGCGAAGCCCGCGGCGATGACGAAAACCAGCGTCGAATAGATGCGGGTCACCGCCATCACGCCCATGTTCTCGGCGTAGGTGGTCATGCCCGTGCCGCCGGCGGCGCCGGACAGCATCGTGGCAAGGCCGTCGCCCATGAAAGCCCGTCCGAGATAGGGATCGAGGTTGCGGCCCGTCATGGCGCCGATGGCCTTGATGTGCCCGAGGTTCTCGGCCACCAGGATGATGGCCACGGGAGCGATCAGGCTCACCGCCGTCATGTCGAAGACGGGGCTCTGGAAGCTCGGGAGCCCGAACCAGGCGGCCTCTCCGATCTTCGTGAAGTCGATGGGCGTTCCATAGCCCATGAGGTTCGCGAAGACGAAGTAGATCAGGTAGCCGAGGGCGCCGCCGACGAGCACCGGCAGACGCCGCCACATGCCGGGAGCATAAACGGCCACGATGCCGACCGACAGCACTGTGGCGAGCGCGATCCAGCGGGCGAAGTCGGAGCCGTTCGCATTGTCGGGCGTCACGCCCGATGCGCTGTTGATGGCGATCGGCGCCAGCACGAGACCGATGGCTGCGACGATGGCGCCGGTCACGACCGGCGGCATGAGACGCTCGATCCAGCGGTGCCCAGCCATCTGAACGACCAGGCCGATGACGAAGTAGAGCGCCCCCGCGGCGATGATGCCGCCCAGAGCCAGGGGAATGTTCGGGTTCGGGCTGCCGACCGATGCGCCGGTGGCGACCAGCACCGGGCCGATGAAGGCAAAGCTCGATCCGAGATAGCTCGGCACACGCCCTCCGACCACGAGGAAGAAGATCAGGGTCGCGAGGCCGGAGAACAGGATGGAGACGTTCGGATCGAAGCCCATCAGGATGGGTGCCAGCACCGTGGCGCCGAACATGGCGACCACATGCTGAAGGCCCACGACGACCATCTGGCCCGTCGGCAGCCTTTCGTCCGGCATGATGACGCCTTCGGTCTTCAAGGTCCATTTAGGCAGGAAACTGTCGGTCATATGTTATTCCCCCACACAATGCCGCTTGAGGTGGCACCCTAGTGCCAGCGATGGAGGAATGGCTAGCGGCTGAAGTGACTTATTAACCGCTGCAAGAGCCCCATTTCTGGACAAGTGCCTGCTCGACAGACACATCATCTCCCCCGGACATCATGAGGATCAGCGATGCGCAAGGACCATAACGCACCGGAAGGCACGGTGCACACCCTCCGGATCGACAGCGAATGCCTCAAGGGCAATCTCCTCGGCGACCCGACCCGCCGGCGGATCGACGTCTATGTGCCTGCAGGGCATGACGGTCGCGGCCTGCCCCTCCTTGTCGACCTCGTCGGCTACACGGCGGGCGGACCTGCGCACACCAACTGGAAGAATTACGGCGAGAACGTTCCGGAACGGCTCGACCGACTGATCGGAACCGGCGCGATGCCCCCGGTCGTCGTAGCCTTCCCCGATTGCTTCACCCGCCTGGGGGGCAATCAATATGTCGACAGCGCCGCAATGGGTCCCTGGGAGACGTTTCTCATCCGCGAGATGGTGCCCTTCGTGGAGGAGCGCTTCGGGTGCGGCGGCGACGGACGTAGAGGGGTGTTCGGCAAGAGCTCGGGCGGCTACGGCTCACTCGTCCATGCCATGCGCCATGGCGGCTCGGTCTGGGCCGCGGCGGCCTCGCACTCGGGCGATGTGGGCTTCGAATACCTCTACCACCTCGGCGAGTTCGCAGGCGCTCTCAGGCACCTGGCCGGCCATGGCATGTCCATCGACACGTTCCTGAGCAAGTTCGAGCAGGGGCCGAAAGCGAAGGACCAGGACTGGCACGTGCTGATGATCCTCGCCCAGGCGGCGAGCTTCGATCCCGACCCGAACCATTTCTGCGGCATCCGGCTGCCGGTCGACCTCCACACCTGTGAAGTGATCGAGGAGCGCTGGGCCAACTGGCTGCGCTGGGACCCGCTGCACATGGCCGACGATCCCAAGATGCAGGCCAATCTGAAGAAGCTGAAGGCCTTCTACATCGATTGCGGCGATGTCGATCAGTACAACATGGTCTACGGCTCGCGCCAGCTGCACCGGAAGCTCGAGGCTGCCGGCGTCGCCCATACCTATGAGGAATTTCCCGACAACCATTCGTCGGTCGATTACCGCATGGATGTGAGCCTGCCTCTGTTGGCGAGAGCCATTTCCTGACGGGCTCACGCGCCTCCCGGCTCGTCCTCGGTCGGCAGGTCGCAATGATTGTGAATGTGTGTGGCGGCATGGGCGGCATGGCCCATGCCCACCACGATCTGATCGAGGCCTCGGACGATGTCGCCCGCGGCGTAGAGGCCCTTCACCGTGGTCTGGCAGTGCTCGTCCACGAGCAGGCTGCCCGATGGATCGTGCTCGGCCCCCAGAGAGAGGGCGAGGTCGGACCGGTATTTGAGGCCCAGGGCCGAATAGAGCACGTCGAATCGATGCTCCTTGCCGCCCACGTGAAGCGCGGAAATGCGATCGTTCTCCCTGTCGAGGGATTCCACGGGCGCCTCGACGACCTTGATGCCGTGCTCGTCCAGCCGCTCTCTCTGGTCCGGTGTCAGTTCGAGAGTCTGTCCCAGCGTCAGCAGGGTCACGTCGCGCGAATAGGTCCGCGCGATGAACACCGCCTCCCCCAGCCCGTGGGATCCATAGGCGATGACGGCGATCTTCTGGTCCCGGGATTCGTAGCCGTCGCAGATGGGGCAATAGCGCACAAGTCCGCGCTGCACGGCATTGGGCACGTCCGGCAGATCGGGCTCGATGTCGATGGCGCCTGTGGCAAGAACCACGCGTTTCGCCGAGATCTGGCTGGTGCCGCCGTCATCATTCTCGACGAGGGCGATGAAGCGGTCCGGCTGCTTGCGAAGGCCGGTCACCCGTCCGTTCCGGATGCACTTGCCGTACTGCTCCAGGTTGGTGCGTGCCCGCGCCAGAAGGTCGAGACCGGAGATGCCGTCGGCGAACATCGGGATGTTGTGGCTGGTCGGGATCCAGGCCGCCCGGGGCGTACCGCTGTCGACGATCAGGAAGCGGCGTTTGAACCGCGCAAGGTAAAGCCCTGTCGTCAGTCCCGCCGGCCCGCCGCCGACGATCAGGCAATCGAGAATGTCTCCGCTGGCTCCCATCCGGCCGCGACCCCTTCTGCTGATCTCAGAGGAAACACAACTCGCGAGAGTGGCAAAAGATCGCCGTTCGGGGCGCATCGATCGTCGAAATCTATTGAGTGTCCCGGAACCGTTGGACACGATAGGGCACAAAGCTGCAGCACTTCAGGAGCCCTTCATGACGGTCACGCTGTCGAACGCCCATCTCAAAGCCCGGATATCCTCACAGGGCGCGGAACTGATCCGCCTGTGCGACGAGGAGGGCCGGGACCTCTTGTGGGACGGCGATCCGGCGTTCTGGACAGGGCGCTCCCCCCTCCTCTTTCCGATCGTCGGCCGCCTGCGCGGCGACCAAGCGCTTATCGACGGGCGCGCCTATCCCATGAGGCAGCACGGGTTCGCTCGCGTCTCCATCTTCGAGATCATCGATGCCTCACCGGAATTCTGCCGCTTCCGCCTGAAGGCGAGCGGCGCGACGCGCGAGCAGTTTCCCTTCGATTTCAGGCTCGACATGACCTATCGGCTCGACGGAGGAAGACTGATCTTCCTGGCATCCGTCCTGAACCCGGAAAATCGCCCTATTCCCGTCTCGTTCGGCTTCCATCCCGCCCTGCGCTGGCCCCTGCCCTATGGCGGCGAGCGGAACGCGCATGAGGTCCGCTTCGAGAAGGCGGAGCCCGCACCCCTGCACATGCTGTCCGACGGCTTGATCGGGGACGCATCCCGCCCGACCCCGGTCCAGGGGGATCGCCTGCCCTTGCGCGACGACCTCTTCGAGGACGGTGCGCTGGTCTGGAGCAGGCTCGCGAGCCGCATGGTCCGCTATGGCGTTCCGGGCCGCCGCTCCATCACGGTGTCCTTCCCCGGCATGCCGCATCTCGGCCTCTGGACGAAGCCCGGCGCGGGCTATGTCTGCATCGAGCCCTGGCATGGCTACGCGGACCCGGTCGGGTTCGAAGGCGAACTCAGGGACAAGCCCGGCATCGTGATGATCTCGCCGGGCGAGACCCGCGATTTCGCCATGGAGATTGCGGTCGACGCCCCGGCCCCCTCTTAGCGCATCGTGTGAAAAGGGGACCCGGTCCTTCGCAAGGAACGATGCGCTGCTTAAGGTCCGATGCCCCAGCGGCCGCAGGTATCCTCGACACGCCCCCTATCGTCCTCGCCCGTGTATCGGCCCACCTGAACCCCGATGAGTTCGAG
>DASRWK010000257.1:0-2676 GCA_035776715.1 Microvirga sp. | reverse complement strand
GTGGCGCGGCTCTTCCTGGGCGATGTCGGTTCCTTGCCGATTGGGCTGATGGTGGGATGGCTGCTGCTCATTCTGGCACGCAACGGAACCTTCGCGGCCGCGATCCTGCTGCCGCTCTATTACCTGATGGACGCCACCATCACCCTGTTCCGGCGCCTCGCGAAGGGGGAGCGGGTGTGGGAGGCCCATCGCAGTCATTTCTATCAGCGCGCCACCGATAACGGCTTTTCGGTCATGTCCGTCGTCGCGCATGTGTTCCTGCTCAATCTCGCCCTCGCGGCACTCGCGGCGGTGACACTTGTTTGGCCCTCAAGCGTTGTGCAGGTTGCGGCCCTGCTTGCGGGGCTCGCTCTCGTCGGCCTGCTTCTCCGGCGCTTCTCCAATCCCCGTCTGACGGCACCCGTGGAGGTTTCCCGATGAATGCTCCCCTGATTGCGCTCACCGGCTCGACGGGCTTCATCGGCCACCATCTTCTCAGAGAGCTCCCGAAGCGCGGCTACCGCGTCCGCGTGCTGCTGCGCCGCCCCTCGGAGGTGCCGGAGGGCGCATCGAGCGCGGTGATCGGCGACATCGCCTCCCCGCAGAACATGGCGGCGGCCCTGCGCGACGTGGACATGGTGATCCACTCGGCGGGTCTCGCACATGCCATGTCGGGCAGACCCGAGGACGATTACCGCACCATCAATACGGAAGGGACGATCAGGCTCGCGCAGGCGGCGGAACGGGCGGGCGTGAAGCGTTTCGTCTTTCTCTCCTCCATCCGCGCGCAGAGCGGGCCGGTGGCGGACGGCGTTCTGACCGAAGACATGGATCCGAATCCCACCGACGCCTATGGGCGTTCGAAGCTGGAGGCGGAGAAGGGTCTGGCCGAACTCGGGCTGGACTGGGTGGCATTGCGCCCGGTCCTCGTCTACGGCCCTGGCGTGAAGGGCAACATGGCGATGCTCCTGAGGCTCGCCCATTCACCCTGGCCTCTGCCCCTGGGCGGCCTGAAAGCCAGGCGCTCGCTCCTGTCCCTCGACAACCTCACGGGTGCCCTCGACACCCTCCTGAAAACATCCGGCCCCTTGCGGCGGCCGTTCATCGCGGCCGATCCGGAACCGGTGACCGTGCCGGAGATCATCACCGCCCTGCGCAAAGGGATCGGACGCGCGCCGGGCCTGGTTCCCGTGCCGTCCTTCGCGCTGGGCGCAGCGGCCGCGCTGACGGGAAAGAGTGAGGCCTACGAGCGCCTTTCCGGCTCCCTTGTCGCAAGTCCCGAAGCCCTGAGGAGCCTCGGCTGGCGGCCGGTCACCGAGACGCCAGACGGGCTGGCGCGACTGGCTCGGCTGGCGGCAGAGCAGGCCGGCGGCGCTTGAATTCGGGAATCGCGTCCTCGAACACCCGCTCCGCTTCTGCGCGGTTTCCCTCGGCGACGGCCTTGTCGAGGACTTCGAGCCACTGACCGACCTTGGCGCGGTCCGCGAAGACGGGCTTGGCGGCCATGACGCCATCGATGCCGATTTCGGCCATCGGCTCGTCGCGGGCGAAAAGGATCTCGTGCATGCGCTCGCCGGGCCGGGGGCCCATGACGGCGATCTCGATATCCTCCCCGGGCTCGTAGCCGGCGAGGCGGATCATGCGCTCGGCGAGATCGTAGATGCGTACAGGCTGGCCCATCTTCAGCACGTAGACCGAAGCGCGCTCGTAGGAACAATCCTCGCCCGCGGGGGCGTGCCGCCCGTCGTCCGCATGCGACGCGGAGGTGAGCACGAGATCGGCCGCCTCGCGGGTCGTCATGAAGTAGCGCACCATGTCGGGATGCGTGACGGTGACCGGACCGCCGCGGGCGATCTGCGCCTTGAACTTCGGCACCACGGACCCGACCGAGCCCAGCACGTTGCCGAAGCGCACGGCGATGAGGCGCGGTGCGCCGTTGCGGCTCTTGAATTCCTCATCGAGAGCCTGAGCGTACATCTCGGCGAAGCGCTTGGTGGCGCCGAGCATCGAGACGGGATCGATGGCCTTGTCGGTGGAGATGATCACGATCTCGGAAACGCCCGCCCTCACCGCCGCGTCGGCGACGTTCACCGAGCCGAACACGTTGGTCTTGATGCCTTCGGTCCAGTTCCGCTCGAGATAGGGCACCTGCTTGAGGGCGGCGGCATGGAAGACCACGTCGGGACGGAACTCGTCCATCACCTCCTGCACCCGCGCCCGGTCGCGCACGTCGGCGATGGTTCCGTCGACGTGAGTGTCGCTGGCGATCAGCGACGGATGCTCCAGGATGTTGTGGAGGGACGGTTCCGAATTCTCCAGGATCATGAGGTGGCTGGCGCCGAAGGCCGCCACGCGGGTGCAGATCTCCGACCCGATGGAGCCGCCGCCGCCGGTGACGAGCACGCGCTTGCCGCGGATGAAATTCTCGAGCCTCTGCCGGTCGATCTGCACCGTCGGGCGCAGGAGGAGATCCTCGATCTCCAGCGGCGCCAGTTCCGCGTCGCGCATGCCCTCCCCGAGGCTCGTGACGCGCACCAGGGGCAGGCCGAGGCGGCGGGCGCGGGCCAGCAGCATGTCCGGATGGGCCTCGGGCGAGAGTGCGCTCGGCGTCGCCACGAGGCGGCGGATCACCTCGCCGCGCTCCTGAAAGTCCTGCACGACCTGATCGAGATCGGCGAAGGTGCCCAGCACCGGCAC
>DASRWK010000256.1:0-5255 GCA_035776715.1 Microvirga sp. | reverse complement strand
GTTCCCACGGGCTTGCCCTCGTAGAGGACGGCCGTGCAGCCGTGGAGCAGAGGGCCGTAGACGATGTAGGAATGGCCGACCACCCAGCCGACGTCGGAGGCGGCCCAGAAGACCTCGCCCGGCGCGACGCCGAAGAAGTTGCCCATGCTCCACTTGAGCGCGACCATGTGGCCGCCATTGTCGCGCACGACGCCCTTGGGCTTGCCGGTGGTGCCGGAGGTGTAGAGTACGTAGAGCGGATCGGTGGCGGCCACCGGCACGCAATCGGCCTTCTTGCCTGCGGCCTTGGCCTTCGCGATCTCCTGCGCCCAGTCGCGATCGCGCCCCTCGATGCGCGGGCATTCGAGCTGCGGGCGCTGATGGATCAGGCAGGCATCGGGTTTGAAGGTGGAGAGTTGGATCGCCTCGTCGAGCAGCGGCTTGTAGGGGACGACTTTCGCGCCTTCGATGCCGCAGGAGGCGGAGAGGATGACCTTCGGCTTCGCATCGTCGATGCGGGTCGCCAGTTCCTTCGCGGCAAAGCCGCCGAACACCACGGAATGGATCGCCCCGATGCGCGCGCAGGCCAGCATGGCGAAAGCGGCTTCCGGGATCATCGGCATGTAGACGATGACCCGGTCGCCTTTCTCGACGCCCATGTCCTGCAGCACGGCAGCGAGCGTCGCCACTTCGTCCTGCAATTCGGCATAGGAGATGGTGCGCTTGGAATCCGTGACCGGGCTGTCGTAGATGATCGCCGCCTGGTCGCCGCGCGTCGCCGTGTGCCGGTCGACGGCGTTGTGGCACGTGTTGCACTGCGCCCCGACGAACCATCGCCCATAGGCCCCGGCCCCGGGATCGAAGATCTTGTCGGCAGGCTTGAACCAGTCGATCTCCTGGGCGGCCTCGCGCCAGAACCCTTCGGGATCCGACTTCCAGCGCGCATAGACCTCATGATAGCGGCTTTGGGTTGATGGCATGGCGTTTCCCCGTTGCTATCACCGCATGAGACTTGTGTTTGCCATTGTGGTAGCAGGCAGCGCAGCCGCGGTCAGCGACGACTTTCGGCCAGTCGACTTTCGACGAGTTCCCCGGGTTTCGAATGATCACCAATCCCTTGTTCTATGCCGCCGCCATCCCGGCCGTCACCCTCCTGGGACTTGCCAAAGGCGGCTTCTCGGGGCTCGGGCTTCTCTCGCTTCCTCTGATGGCGCTGGTGGTCTCGCCGGTGCAGGCGGCCGCCATCACGTTGCCGATCCTGATCGTGCAGGATGTGGTCTCCGTCTGGGCCTACCGGCACACCTGGGACCAGCGCAACGTGGCGCTTCTGGTGGCGGGAGCGGTCGCCGGCATCCTCATGGGCTACCTTCTGGCGGCACAGGTGTCGGATGCGGCCATCAAGCTCGCCGTGGGCGTGATCTCCATCGGCTTCGCCATGCGGCGGATGGCCCTGGAGCGCAGCGTCACTCCACCGGATGCCGCACCCGCCGACATGCCGCGCGGGCTTTTCTGGGGCTGGGTGACGGGCTTTACCAGCATGATCGCCCACGCGGGCGGGCCGCCCTTCCAGATCTACGTGATGCCGCAGAAGCTGCCCCGAGACGTGTTCGTCGGCACCGGTGCGGTTCTGTTTGCGATCCTCAACTGGATCAAGGTGCCGCCCTATATGGCGCTCGGCCAGTTCACGGCCGAGAATCTGGCGACTGCGGCCGCCCTCTTTCCGGTGGCCATCGCCTCCACCTGGGCAGGAATCCTGCTTGTGCGGCGGATCTCGGGCCAGAGCTTCTACACTGCCGTTTATTTGCTTCTGGTGTTGGTCGGCGGGAAACTCGCCTATGATGGGGCGAGCGCCCTCATCTGAGTTACGTCATGAAAAAGCCGCCGCTCCTTGAAGGAGGCGACGGCTCTTGCTGGGAATACCGCAAAGGTGATCTTAATGCACCGCCGAATCTGAGCTTCTCAGGCGGGTGATCTCATCCTTCAGTTGGAGTTTCTTCCGCTTCAGCTCCGCGAGTCTCATGTCGTCCATGGCTGGTCTGTTGAGGGCGTCCTGGATCTCGCGCTCGAGAGCCCGATGCTTCCGTTCGAGCTCCGTCAGGTGATTCTGCAGCGGCATGTCAGTTCCTCCTGTCTGATTACTGACAGGTATATTTTGCCAACCACAGTGTGGCGAGTCGAAGGCAGAATACAACAAAATCGAGAGTAGAAGATGCGCTCCTCGGCTTGCTCTCAGGGAGCCTTGGGAGCATAATTCCGCCCTCTCGCCGGATCCCTTGGCGCATCGTCGGAACCGAAGGTCCGCGGCAGCGAAAAGTGATCCGGTTTTCCGCGCTAACGATGCGCTCGTCGAAAGAGAGCATCGGACATTTGGATCGATTTTCAATGACCGAATTGGCTGAACTGGAAGCGGAATTGGCGCGCCTCAAGCAGGAGCACCGCGACCTCGACATGGCAATCGACGCTCTCGAGAGCATGATCGCCGGCGATCAGCTCCAGGTTCAGCGCCTCAAGAAGCGGAAACTCGCCCTGAAGGATCAGATCATCCAGCTGGAAGACCAGCTCACGCCCGACATCATCGCCTGAAAGCCTGCGCTTTCCCACGGCCATGGCCTTGCCTGCCGGAGACGCCTTCGTTATGTCCGGCTTTCGAACCCTTGGGCCTGAGAAGCCGGAGCACATCATGGCGAGCGTCCCCGTTGCCATCATCATGGGCAGTCAGTCTGACTGGGCGACCATGCGCCATGCCGCCGAGACCCTCGACGCGCTCGGCGTCGCCTACGATGCCCGCATCGTCTCGGCTCACCGGACCCCGGACCGGCTGGTCGCCTTCGCCAAGGGGGCCAAGGCGGAAGGCTTCCAGGTGATCATCGCAGGCGCGGGAGGCGCGGCGCATCTTCCCGGCATGACCGCCTCCATGACCCCCCTCCCCGTCTTCGGAGTTCCGGTGGAGTCGAAAGCCCTCTCGGGGCAGGACAGCCTTCTCTCCATCGTGCAGATGCCTGCCGGCATCCCGGTGGGGACGCTCGCCATCGGCAAGGCGGGGGCCGTGAATGCGGCGCTGCTCTCCGCCGCCGTTCTCGCTCTCCACGATCCCGATCTGGCCGAACGGCTCGATGCCTGGCGCAAGCGCCAGAGCGACAGCGTGGCCGAGCGCCCCTCCGACGAAGGCTGAAACCCATGATCCGCCCTGGCTGCACGATCGGTATCCTCGGTGGCGGGCAGCTCGGCCGCATGATGGCCATGGCGGCGGCGCAGCTCGGCCTGAAGGTGCATGTCTACGCCCCGGATGAGAACAGCCCCGCCTTCGACGTGGCGGCCGAGGTCACCATCGCTCCTTACGAGGATGAGGCGGCTCTGGTGCGCTTCGCCAGGGCTGTCGATGTGGTCACGTATGAGTTCGAGAACGTGCCGAGCGAGACCGCCTCGATCCTGAGCGCCCATACGCTGCTGGCGCCCAATGCCCAGGCGCTCGCCGTCTCGCAGGACCGGTTCCTGGAAAAAACCTTCATTGCCGGCCTGGGCATTCCGGTCGCCCCTTTCGCGGCCTTCTCGGACGAGGCGGAGCTGGCCGAGGCCGTCGGGCGGCTGGGGCGGCCCGCCGTGCTCAAGACCCGGCGCTTCGGCTATGACGGCAAGGGCCAGGTGATGATCCGGCCCGAGACCGACCTGGCCGCCGCATGGGCCGAGGTGGGCCACGCCTCCTCCATCGTCGAGGGCTTCGTGCCCTTCGAGCGGGAGGTCTCGGTCGTGGCGGCCCGTACCGCCTCCGGGGCCTTCGCGGCTTATGATCTGTGCGCCAACGAGCACCGGCACCATATCCTCGACACCACGCGGGTTCCGGCGGGCGTCTCGGAGGCGACCGAGGCCGAGGCCATGCGGATCGCCAGAGCCATCGCCGAGGCCCTGGATTACGTGGGCGTGCTCGCGGTGGAGCTTTTCCTGGTCGCGGAGAACGGACAGGAGCACCTGGTGGTCAACGAGATCGCTCCCCGGGTGCACAATTCCGGCCATTGGACCCTCGGCGGGGCCGTGACCTCCCAGTTCGAGCAGCATGTCCGGGCCGTCTGCGGCTGGCCCCTCGGGGCGGCCTCACGCCTGGGCCGTGTGGAGATGCGCAACCTCATCGGCCACGATGTGGATGAATGGGAGCGCATTCTGGCCGAGCCCGGCGCCCATCTGCACCTCTACGGCAAGGCCGACGCCAAGGCGGGCCGCAAGATGGGCCATGTGACGAAGGTTTTTCCGGAGAGGGCCTGAACCTTTCGGGACCGGCCGCGTTGTCATCCTGGCTCGGCGCTTTTGTCGGAAGGAACCCTGGACAGGCAAGGCTTCTTCTGCTATCGACGCCAGCCAATAGAGGTGCGCGTGACGCGCCTCGTTTTTCTTTTACACAATCGAAACGGCTCAAAATACGAGGAATTCGCGTGCAGGTTCTTGTCCGGGATAACAACGTCGATCAGGCGCTCCGCGCTCTCAAGAAGAAGATGCAGCGCGAGGGCATCTTCCGCGAAATGAAGCTCCGCGGCCACTACGAGAAGCCGTCCGAGAAGAAGGCCCGCGAGAAGGCCGAGGCCGTCCGCCGCGCCCGCAAGCTCATCCGCAAGCGCATGCAGCGCGAAGGCCTTCTGCCTTCGAAGCCGCGCCCCACGCGCTGAGATCTGACGCAGGCCTTCAGAGGTCAGCCCATCGATTGTGAACCAGCGCCCTCTGCGCCAGCAGGGGCGCTGTTTGCATGTCTGGGGCCGGCTTGCGTCGGGCGCGGAACGGCGGCCTTTTGACACAAGCTCCTGAAGATAGACTGATTATTTTCCTCCATGCTGCCTTTCTGTTGCCGTGTTTCACGGCTGTTAAGGTTTATTCGCTAAACCTCCCCCTCAACCTTGTTGAGTCAAAGAAGTTGGAGACGAAGGTGATAGCCCCATCGGTTCGCCGCTTTGCGCCCCTGAGCCTGACCCTGACCGCCCTGAGCCTCGCCGCCTGCAGCACCGTCGGCGGCGGAGCCCCCACCCAGCGGATCGCCGTGGTGGAGGAGGACACGCAGGGTACGAGCCAGGTGAACATCGCGTCCCTCTCGGACGTCATTCAGCGCAACCCGAACGACCCGGGCGCCTACAACACCCGCGGCGCGGCCTATGCCCGCATCGGCCGCTACAGCGACGCCATCGCCGATTTCTCGAAAGCCATCCAACTCGATCCCAATTACGCCCCGGCCTATACGAACCGCGCGCTGGCTCTGCGCCAGACGAACCGGAACGATCAGGCGCTGGCGGATTTCA
>DASRWK010000255.1:0-4362 GCA_035776715.1 Microvirga sp. | reverse complement strand
GATTCAGCAACTGAAAGATCAAGGCATCCGGGTCTCGCTCTTCGTCGAGCCGGAGATCCAGGTCATGGAAGCCGCCCGCGAGCTGGGCGCACCCGTCGTCGAGCTTCATACCGGCACCTATTGCGAAGCCGTTGCCGAGGGGGACGAGGCCAGGGTTTCCCATGAACTGGAGCGGCTCCGCCGGGCTGCCGCCCACGGGGCCGACATCGGGCTCGAGATTCATGCGGGCCACGGCCTGGCCCTCGACTCGGTCCGGCCGGTCGCGGCCATCCCGCAAATCGTGGAGCTGAATATCGGCCATTCCCTCATCGGGGAGGCGATCTTCATGGGCCTCGACGAGGCGGTTCGCGCCATGCGAGCCGCCATGGATGAGGGCAGGGCACAGGTGGCCGCATGATTCTCGGGATCGGATCGGACCTCTGCGACATTCGCCGGATCGAACGCTCCCTCGAACGCTTCGGGGACCGGTTCACCCACCGCATCTACACGGAGGGAGAGCGGGCCCGCAGCGACCGCCGCGCCGCCCGCGCGCCTTCCTATGCCCGGCGTTTCGCCGCGAAGGAGGCCTGCGCCAAGGCACTCGGAACGGGCCTCGGCCAGGGCGTGTTCTGGCGGGACATGGAGGTGGTCAACCTGCCCGGCGGCCGCCCGACACTGCGTCTAACCGGCGGAGCCCTGGAGCGGCTCAGGGCCATGACCCCGCAGGGATACGAGCCGATCGTCCACGTCTCGCTGACGGACGATCCGCCTCTCGCACAGGCCTTCGTGGTGATCGAGGCCATTCCCATCGGCGAGATGGGCGCGTTGCGGCAACCCCCGCCATAGGTTAGAGCATGACCCCGAGCCGGCATTCATGCCGTTTCGCAAGCCCCACGGCTTAGATTCCTCGAGAGCGGTTTGCACTTGCAAGCCGAAGTGCAAACCGCTCTCGACTCCGCGACATACAAAGGGCGGCTTCAGGCCGTCACATTCCTCAAGGATGGGTCGGTTCAAGTGAGCGACAACGTCAAGCAAAGCATGGGTAGCACCGTGAAGAAAAAGGAAGAAGAAGGCCTCTGGGAAACGATCAAGGTCATCATCCAGGCCCTCCTGATCGCAGTGGTGGTCCGCACGGTCCTGTTCCAGCCCTTCAACATTCCCTCGGGCTCCCTCATTCCGACCCTGCTGATCGGCGACTACCTGTTCGTCTCGAAATATGCATACGGCTATTCAAAGCACTCGATGCCCTTCAGCCCGCCCCTGTTCTCCGGGCGCATCTTCGGCTCCGAGCCGAAGCGGGGCGACATCGCGGTGTTCAAGCTGCCCAAGGACAACTCCACGGACTACATCAAGCGGGTCGTCGGCCTGCCGGGCGACCGGATCCAGGTGATCAGCGGCGTGCTGCACATCAACGGTCAGCCGGTTCTGCGCGAGCGCGTCGAAGATTATCAGACGGTGGACGAGTACGGCCGTTCCACGGCCGTTCCTCGCTACAAGGAAACCTTCCCTGACGGGAGCAGTCATTTCATCATCGAGCTGAAGGGCGATCGGGCCTACTGGGACAACACGGAAGTCTATACGGTCAAGCCTGGCCATTACTTCATGATGGGCGACAATCGGGACAACTCGACGGATTCCCGCGACGAGGCGAATGTCGGACAGGTCCCGGCCGAGAACCTCGTGGGGCGGGCAGAGATCATCTTCTTCTCCATCGACGAGGGTGCGTCCTTGTGGCGCTTCTGGGAATGGCCGCAGCGCATTCGTTGGAATCGTCTGTTCGAGCGGATTCAATAAGCCGTGGCCCGTCGCAAGCCCAACTATGACGAACTGCTGAAGAAGCTGGGATATCAGTTTCAGAGGCCCGAACTTCTCGACGAGGCGCTCACTCATGTGAGTGCCCCCAAAGCCGGTGGGCAGAGCTATCAGCGGCTCGAGTTCCTCGGAGACCGGGTGCTCGGCCTCGCCATCGCCGAGACGCTCTACAAGACGTTCCCGAACGCGCCCGAAGGCGAGCTTTCGCGGCGCCTCGCCGAACTCGTACGCCGCGAAAGCTGCGCCGAAATCGCGATCGCATGGGATATCGGCCCCTATCTCAAGCTCGGCGCCGGCGAGGCGCATTCGGGCGAGCGGCGCAACCCGACCATCCTGGCGGACGTGTGCGAAGCGATCATCGGAGCCGTCTTCCTGGACGGCGGCTATGAAGCGGCCAAAGGCCTCGTGGAGCGCGGTTTCAAGTCGCTGCTGGACGCACCCCGCCGTCCGCTCCGCGATCCCAAGAGCGCCTTGCAGGAATGGGCGCAAGGGCGCGGCCTGCCGCCGCCGGCCTATACGGTCGCCGAGCAGACAGGACCCGATCACGCGCCCAAGTTCCGGGTGATGGTGAAGGTGACGGGTACCGAGACCGAGTTCGGGCAGGGTACATCGAAGCGCATCGCGGAACAGGCGGCGGCGCGGCGCCTTCTCCTCCGGGAGGGCGTCTGGACGGAGGAAGAACATGGAACAAACTGAGCCGACCAACACCAAGGCGGGTTTCGTCGCGCTCATCGGCGCTCCCAATGCGGGCAAGTCGACCCTGCTCAATGCGCTCGTGGGGTCGAAGGTCTCCATCGTGTCGCGCAAGGTGCAGACGACCCGCGCTCTGGTGCGCGGAATCGCCATCGAGGGCGATACCCAGATCGTGTTCGTGGACACCCCCGGGATATTCAAGCCCAAGCGCCGCCTCGACCGTGCCATGGTCACATCGGCCTGGGGCGGAGCAGGGGACGCGGATGTCGTCGCTCTCCTGCTCGACGTGCGCAGGGGCATCGATGAGGAGGCGGAAGTCATCCTCGGCAAGCTGCCTGAGCTGAAGCAGCCGAAGGTGCTGATCCTCAACAAGATCGACCTGATCGAGCGTTCGAGGCTCCTGGAGCTGGCAGCGAAGCTCAATGAGAAGGTACCCTTCGCGCATACCTTCATGATCTCGGCGCTCAACGGCGACGGGATCGGTACGCTCAAGAGCCAGCTCGCCGCCATGATGCCCGCAGGGCCGTGGCTCTATCCGGAGGATCAGATCTCCGACGCGCCACTGCGCATGCTCGCTGCCGAGATCACCCGCGAGAAGATCTACGAGCGTCTGCACGAGGAACTGCCGTATCAGTCCACGGTCGAGACGGATCAGTGGCAGCAGCGCCCCGACGGGTCCGTCCGCATTGAGCAGACCGTGTTCGTCGAGCGCGACAGCCAGCGCAAGATCGTCCTCGGCAAGGGCGGTCAGACCATCAAGGCTATCGGACAGGCGGCGCGCAAGGAAATCGCCGAAATCGCGGAAGCGCCCGTGCACCTCTTCATCTTCGTGAAGGTACGCGAGAACTGGAGCGACGATCCGGAGCGCTACCGCGAGATGGGGCTGGAATTCCCGAAGGGGTGAGGATGGGCCTATCGGCCTCCTCTCTCAGGCCCGGTAGGCTATTCTCAGTCCTCCCCAGTGACGCCCGAAGATGCGGATCGGGGCATCCACCTCCTGCATCATCACGATCTTTCCGCCGCCCATGTCGCGGGCATAGGCCTGCACGATGAACGGACGCGTGGAGCGGGCGGCCGTGATGCCTGCGCGGTCGTCGAAGATTCGCTTGTTCCGGCAATTGGCGGCGTTCCAGATCGGATCGTCGGCGCGCTGGGGCTGCGAATAGATCCGGTTGTGAACCGGGATATAGCCGTTGCGGTCGATGGGAAGGCAAAAGGCCATCGTCGGATCGGACGATAGAACTTTCTCGAGGACCGGCGAGAGGATCCTCTCGAAGACGGAAAGGTAGGCGGTGCCGTACTGCGCAGGATTCGTGCCTGGAAGAAGCCGGTAATCCGTATCGAAGATCGCATCGCGCGAGACGCTTCTATCCGACACCGCCTGCTCGATCAGCCTCTCCACCTCGCGGGCTGTTTCCTGGGCGAGGAGGATGCGGGGCCTATAGCCGGCCTCGACCTGGGCGATGAAGTCCTCAATCCGATTGCGCGCCTCGGTGTCCGGACGGTCGAAGGCGCAATGGATTCCCATGGAGCTCGAGGCGACGATGCGAACCTTGACGCATCCGATCTCACGCGTCTCGATCTCCGCGTGCTGGCCGGGCGCCATGCGGATCGCTTCCGGGGAGGCCAGAAGCACGCCGCCGGTGCTGATGTCGATTAGACGGGAGGCGGCGGTGTTCAGGCCGACCCGTATCGTGGCGGGACGTTCGACCGGGAAGCGATCCGATTGTCGCCTGTCGCCGAGTTCGCTCTGCCGAATGACGGTGACGAAACGCTGCCCCAGGGCTTTGGCCAGGCCATCCGCCGCCCGTGTCGCCTGGTCGGCCTGGTTGGCACGCCGACTCGCATTGAGGGAGATTGTGTCCACGTCACCCGCGC
>DASRWK010000254.1:0-2991 GCA_035776715.1 Microvirga sp. | reverse complement strand
GCGCCCCCACAATCGCGATCACCGGTCCGAGACCGGTGATCGCGAGGAGGAGTTAAACCGGCTGCGGGCCCTCGTAGCCCTCGATGATGATGATATCCGCTACCGCATGGCCGTCCCGCTCGGCCTTCGCCGCCTGATATTCAGGTGAATCCCAGCATTCGAGGGCGGCCTGATAGGTCGGGAACTCGATCACCACGTTGCGGTCGCGTGCCCCCCCTTCCGCCACCCGGAAGCCGCCGCCGCGCACCAGGAAGCGGGCGCCGTACTTGGAGAAGGCGGCGGCATTGGCCGCCACGTAGTTCTTGTAAGCTTCCGGGTTCTGCACATCGACCCGGCCGATCCAATAACCCTTCGGCATCGTTCAAGCTCCTTCCACCAGCACGAATTCGGCCACGCAGGCGCCGTCGCGCTTGGCCTTCGCCGCCTGATATTCAGGGGAATGGTAATAGGTGCGGGCCTGCTCCACGGAATCGAACTCAATCACGACGTTGCGGGCCCGGGCCTCGCCCTCCAGCGCCTCATAGGCGCCGCCGCGCACGAGGGGGCGCCCGCCATACTGCCTGATCGCCTCCGTGGCAGCCTTGGCGTATTCGGCATAGGCGTCGGGGTTCGTGACGGTGACGCGGGCGATGACATAGCCTTTGGGCATGCTGGGCTCCTTATCCAGAGAATGATCGGCGAACGCAGGGGCGCGAATGCGTCAAGCCTCGGCCATCTCTCGCACGATGGCCTCTGCCGCCGCGCGCGGATCCGCGGCCTTGACGATGGGACGTGCCACGACGAGATGCGTGGCGCCGTTGCGGATGGCGTCACCCGGGGTGACGACGCGTTTTTGGTCTCCGGCCTCGGAGCCCGTGGGGCGGATGCCGGGCGTGACGACGAAGCGGTCGGGGCCGATGATGCCGCGCACGCACTGGGCTTCGGTCGCCGCGCAGACGATGCCGTCGATGCCGATGTCGCGCGCCTGGCCCGCGCGGCGGGAGACCAGCTCCGCCGCGGGCACGGGCGCATAGCCGGCCTCGACCAGGTCGTTGTCGTCGTAGGAGGTCAGCACGGTCACGGCGAGGATCCTCAGGTCCGACCCGGCCTTTCCGGCAACGGCGGCGCGCATCGTCTGCGGATAGGCGTGGACGGTCAGAAACGTGACGCCCATGCGTGCGATCGAGCGCACGCCTTCTTCGACCGTATTGCCGATGTCGTGCAGCTTGAGATCGAGAAAGACCTTCTTGCCCTGCCCGATCAGCTCGCGGGCGAAGTCGAAGCCGCCGGCATAGGCCAGCTGGTAGCCGATCTTGTAGAAGCTGCCCGCGTCGCCGATGCGCGACACGACGGAGCGCGCCTCCTCGACGCCCGGAACGTCGAGGCCAATGATGAGTCTGTCGCGCATGTCTCCCTTCGAAACGGGATTCGTTGAAGGAGACACTGCATCGCTCATGGGTGGGAGACCTTGTTGTAGACCCAGACGCGGGCCGGGGGCAGGTTGCGCCAGATCCGGTTGGAGGCTCTGGCCTTGTGCGATTGCGAACGCGCCGGGATCGGCGGCACGACCGCATAGGTGAACTGGATGAAGGGCGCGCTCGGGTGCATCAGATCCTGCGCAGTTTCGAGCAGGGTCAGGCGTTGATCCATGGGCTTGGTGAAGAGCGGCAGGCTCGACACGGTGGCGGCCGCGGGTTCCTTGAGGACGCCGGACAGCGTTTCCTTCAGGTCGTAGGCATCGCCCTGGACGATGGTCGCCTTCGGGAAGCGGCGCTTCAGCAGCTGGCAGAATTCCGGATTGAACTCGACGAGAATCAGCCGCTCCTGCTCCACGCCGCGCCGGATCAGGGCGTCGGTCACCGGGCCGGTGCCGGGGCCAAGCTCGATGACAGGTCCCGGAATGCGGGGATCGACGTAAGACGCCATGGTCCGCGCCAGGACCTTTCCCGAAGGGGTGACTGCGCCGACGACGAGCGGGCGCTCGAGCCAGGAGCGCAGGAATCTGGCCTCGTCCTGAAAGCGATCCTTCTTGAAAGGGATTTTCCGGGTCGTGGGCCGTTGGAACGACTGAAGCACTGGGAAGACCCCTCACGCGGGCGGATCACACGGGTTGTTTAGAACTCAAAGGAAAGGAGCGTCAAGCTAGCTTGATCCGCTCAGGCCGTCGAGAAACTCCCGGAACCGCGAGAAAAAGCCCGAACTCTCCGGGTGGTTTTCCTTCGAGCATTCCTTGTCGAACTCCTCGAGGAGCTCGCGCTGGCGCTTGGTGAGCTTCTGCGGGGTTTCCACAACAACCTGGATGTACAGGTCGCCCACGTCCCGGGAGCGCAGGACCGGCATGCCCTTGCCACGCAAGCGGAACTGCTTGCCGGTCTGGGTGCCTTCGGGAACCTTCACCAGCGCTTCCGTACCGCCTAAGGTCGGCACGCTGAACTCGCCCCCAAGAGCTGCGGTCACCATGGAGATCGGCACCCGGCAGAACAGGTCCGCGCCGTCCCGCTGGAAGAACGGGTGAGGCTTGAGGGACAGAAAGATGTAGAGATCGCCCGGAGGGCCCCCACGCAGGCCCGCCTCGCCTTCGCCCGCAAGGCGAATGCGCGTGCCGTCCTCGACGCCCGCCGGGATGTTGACCGAGAGCGTGCGCTCGCGGGTGACCCGACCCGCGCCGCCGCAGGACGCACAGGGGTCGTCGATCACCTCGCCGCGCCCATGGCAGTTGGGGCAGGTGCGCTCGATCGAGAAGAAGCCCTGGGTCGCCCGGACGCGGCCGATGCCGCCGCAGGTGGGGCAGGTCTTAGGCCTGGAGCCCGGCTTCGCGCCGCTCCCTGAGCAGGACTCGCAGGTGATGGAGGTAGGGATCTTCAGCTCGGCCGTCTTGCCGTTGAAGGCCTCGTCCAGGGTGATCTCGAGATTGTAGCGCATGTCCGCGCCACGCTCGCGTCCACCCGCGCCGCGGCTCCGGCCCCGTCCGCCCGCATCGCCGAAGAAGTTTTCGAAGATGTCCGACATGAA
>DASRWK010000253.1:0-2556 GCA_035776715.1 Microvirga sp. | reverse complement strand
CGGCGAGCCCGAGGAAATCAGGCGGGCGCGGTGGCTGGCCAGCAGCACGAGCTCAAACCGGTTATCGACCTTGTCGATGCAGTCTTCGACGGTCACGCGAGCCATGCAGGGGCTCCTTCTTCAGGTTCAGAGAATATCGGAAGGGGGACCGGATACACCGGATGCCTCCGGAAAACAAGAGGATGCGTTCCGTGACAGACACTTAAACCCGAGATCTTCCGGAACGTGAGGCTCGGCACGTCGTTTTGACGTCCCGTATATAATAGCATAACACGAGGGGCGCGAGTTGGAGACGCATGGGAGTCGTGAATTCGTTCCCGCGCGGCATCGTGCGTCGGGGAAAGCCTCTTTGACGCAGATTTCCTCCGGCAGGCTGAAGCTCGACCGCAGCCTTCCGAGAGGAAAGCTTCCGAGGGGATGGAGGCAGCATAGCCAAATGCGGGATAAGGCTCCAAGATGTGCTCTTCGCCTTGACTCCGGGGCTTGCGGGTGCAAGTTCCGCGCGGATTCGACGCAATAAAGGTTCCGCTCCCGATGAAGCGTGCATTCATTTTCCCGGGCCAGGGAAGCCAGGCCGTGGGCATGGGCAAGGCCCTCGCCGACGCCTTTCCTCAGGCCAAGGCCGTGTTCGACGAGGTGGACGAGGCTCTCTCGCAGAAGCTGTCCGCGCTGATGTGGGACGGCCCCGCGGAGGAATTGACCCTCACCGCCAACACCCAGCCGGCCCTGATGGCCGTGAGCCTTGCGGCCATGCGCGTGCTGGAGGCCGAGGCGGGCCTGGATCTTAAGGAGCATGCCGCCTTCGTGGCCGGTCACTCGCTCGGCGAATATTCGGCGCTTGCCGCCGCCGGCAGCCTCTCCATCGGAGATACGGCCCGGCTCCTGCGGATCCGCGGCAACGCCATGCAGACCGCCGTGCCCGTGGGGCAGGGCGCCATGGCGGCTCTTCTCGGGCTCGAATACGACACGGCTCTCGAGGTCGCCCGTGCGGCCGCCCAAGGAGAGGTATGCGATGCGGCCAACGACAATGGCGGCGCCCAGATCGTGGTCTCCGGCCACAAGGCCGCCGTGGAGCGCGCGGTGGCCATCGCCCAGGAGAAGGGCGCCAAGCGCGCCGTGATGCTGGCCGTGTCCGCTCCCTTCCATTGCGCCCTCATGCAGCCCGCCGCCGACGCCATGCGCGAGGCTCTCGCGGCCGTGACGGTGAACGCCCCCGCCGTTCCGGTGGTGGCCAATGTGGAGGCCGCTCCGATTGCCGAACCGGACGCGATCAGGGATGCTCTGGTCCGTCAGGTCACCGGTACGGTCCGCTGGCGCGAATGCGTGGCCTACATGGCCGCGCAGGGGGTTGAGACGTTTTATGAGGTCGGGTCGGGCAAGGTCCTGACCGGGCTCGTGAAGCGCATTGCGGCGGGCACCTCCGCCACCGCCATCGGCACTCCCGAGGATGTCGCCGCCTTCAAAGCTTCCCTGCAAGGATAAGAGGAGAGCCTCCATGTTCGATCTGACTGGCCGCAAGGCTCTCGTGACAGGCGCCACCGGCGGAATCGGCGGCGCCATCGCCCGCGCGCTTCATGCCCGTGGCGCGACCGTGACCCTCTCCGGCACCCGCCGCGCCGCTCTCGACGAGCTTGCCTCCTCTCTGGGCGAGCGGGTCCACGTGGTCGAAGCCAATCTTTCCGACAAGGACTCGGTGGAGGCCCTCGTTCCGGCTGCGGAAGCGGCCATGGAGGGGCTCGACATTCTCGTGAACAATGCAGGCGTCACCAGGGACAACCTGTTCATGCGCATGAAGGACGAGGAATGGGACACGGTGATCGCCGTGAACCTGACGGCGGCCTTCCGCCTCTCGCGGGCCGCCGTGAAGGGCATGATGCGCCGCCGCTACGGCCGCATCGTCAATATCGGCTCCGTCGTGGGTTCCACCGGCAATCCGGGGCAGGGCAATTACGCCGCTTCGAAGGCAGGTCTCATCGGCATGACCAAGGCGCTCGCCGCCGAGGTCGCCAGCCGCAACATCACCGTGAACCTGGTCGCCCCGGGCTTCATCGAGTCACCCATGACCGACGTTCTCAACGAGAAGCAGCGCGAGGGAATCCTCGGCACGATCCCCATGGGAAGGCTGGGGCAGGGTGACGAGATCGCCTCGTCGGTTGTATATCTCGCCTCTACCGAAGCCGGCTACGTGACAGGGCACACCCTGCATGTGAACGGCGGAATGGCGATGTTCTAAAGGCACTTAGCGGCGCGTGCAGAATCTGTTCGCAGGCGCCGCTCTCCTCTCGCCAGACAGGATAAGCTTGTGTTAAGCATGATCCCGATCAGGTCAAAGGGGTTGACCGGCGCTAAAAAATGCGGCTTTGCACGGCGCAGGGTAGCCGTTTCAGCGTTGTCAGCTGAGCAGCTGATCCGATTTCGATTTTAATCCGCCCATTACCTGAGGCGGCAGCCACTGAGGAAGAAAACGATGAGTGACGTCGCTGATCGCGTGAAGAAGATTGTTGTCGAGCACCTGGGCGTCGAAGCTGACAAGGTGACGGACAACGCCAACTTCAT
>DASRWK010000252.1:0-2379 GCA_035776715.1 Microvirga sp. | reverse complement strand
CGCCACCGCCCGGTCCGGGCGAGGTGCAGGTGCGGGTGCGGGCGCTGGCGCTGAACTACCTCGACGTCTGGGGCTTTCGCGGCATGGCCTTCGCCAAGCGCAAGATGCCGCAGGCGGTCGGCGTCGAGGCTGCGGGCGAGATCGCGGCTCTGGGCGAGGGCGTCACCCGGTTCAAGGTGGGCGATCCGGTCACCATGTACGGCGCCGAGACCTGCGGTCACTGCAAGGCCTGCCGGGAAGGCCGCGACAATCTCTGCGAGAACGTCGCCGGGATCATGGGCTTCCATATCGACGGCTTCGCCCGCGAGCTGATCAACCGTCCGGAGCGCCTCGTCGTCCCGGTGCCGAAGGGGGTCTCCTTCGAGCAGGCGGCCTGCGCTCCCATCGGCTTCGGCACGGTTCAGCACATGCTGTTCGACAATGCGAAGCTCGAGCCCGGCGAGTCGATCCTGGTGCATGCGGGCGGCTCCGGCATCGGCTCGGCGGCGATCAAGATGGCGAAGGCCATCGGCTGTACGGTCTATACGACGGTGGGCGACGACGAGAAGGGCGAGAAGGCGAAGGCGCTGGGCGCCGATCACGTGATCAACTACCGCACGGAGCGCTTCGAGGGCGAGGTGCGCCGGCTCACCAAGCGCAAGGGCGTCGACGTGGTGTTCGAGCATGTGGGCGCGGAGACCTGGAACGGCAGCCTGCTCTGCCTCAAGCGGGGCGGCCGCCTGGTCACCTGCGGCTCGACCTCGGGCGTGTCCACCACCATGAACCTGATGCAGCTCTTCCAGCAGCAGTACCGGATCTTCGGCTCCTTCGGCTGCCGCATCGAGAATATCAGCCAGTCCCTGGAGAAGATGGCGGCCGGCATCACCCCGGTGATCGACTCGGTGTTCCCCCTCGACGAGTTCCAGAAGGGTCTTGAGCGCCTGGAAGGCCGCAAGGTTTTCGGCAAGGTCATCGTGACCTTCTGACCCAACCCGAGCCTCTGGAACGGGAGGCCCCGCGCCCATAGATCTTGACGAAACGGGCTCCTCGCGAAAAACACGCGGAGCCTTTTTCCATTCCCGACCGGATGTTTCCATCGTGCAGCAGAGCCACCGCCCCCGCAGCCTTCTCTCGCGTCTCATCGAGACGGTGATGGTGGGCGTCGTGCGCAGCGTGTTCGCCTTCTCGCGCGCCATCGGCCCGGAGCGCTCCGGCGCGGTGGGCGCGGCCCTTGCCCGCACGATCGGACCGCTCCTGAAGGCACACCGGACGGCCTTGGCCAATATCCGGGCCGCTTACCCCGAGAAGTCCGATGCCGAGGTGAAGGCCCTGGCGCGCGCCGCCTGGGACAATCTCGGCCGCACCGGCGGGGAGTACCCCCATCTGGGCCAGTTGTTCGACTTCGACCCGGACAGCCCCGTGCCGGGCCGCACGGAGGTCGACGGGATCGAGCACTTCCTCAGCTTACGGGACGACGGCAGGCCGGGCATCGTCTTTTCCGCCCATCTCGCCAATTGGGAGCTGCCCGCCATCTGCGCCGCCCGCTTCGGGCTCGACACCACGGCGGTGTTCCGCGCGCCCAACGATCCGGCCATCGCCAGGGTGATTCACGAGGTCCGCAGCGAAACCATGGGCAACCTGGAGGCCGCCCGCCAGGGCGCTGCCTTCGCCATGCAGGGGGCGCTGGAGAAGGGCGGGCATCTGGGCATGCTCATCGACCAGCACTTCACCCGGGGCGTGATCGTCAACTTCATGGGCCGCCCGGCTCTGGTGAACCCGATCCTCGGCAAGTTCGCCCGCCGCTTCGACTGCCCCGTTCACGGGGTGCGCGTCATCCGCTTGGCCGGGAACCGGTTCCGCCTTCAGCTCACGCCGCCCCTCGATCTGCCGCGCGATCCCGACGGTCAGGTGAACGTCCAGGGCGCGATGCAGGCCATGACCTCGGTGGTGGAATCCTGGGTCCGGGAATACCCGGAGCAATGGCTCTGGATGCACCGCCGCTGGCGGGTTCCCGCCAAATCCGAGCCCCATGTTCAAGGTAAAGTGAGTTCCCATTGAGCCGGCCTTGGTGTTTCATGGCGGGCATCATGGCGTCTCGACTGAAACTCTTGCTGGCGGCCACCGGCCTGGCCGCCCTTCTGCAGCCTGCTCTCGCGGAGCCTCCGCGCGCCGTCGTGGAGCTGTTCACCAGCCAGGGCTGCTCGAACTGCCCGCCGGCGGATGCGCTGCTGGTGGAATATTCCAAGAAGCCCGACATCGTGGCGCTCTCCTTTCCGGTGAACTACTGGGATTATCTCGGCTGGAAGGACACGCTCGCCCATGCCGAGTTCACGAACCGGCAGAAGGAGTATGCCCACGCCCGCAGCGACCGTCAGGTGTTCACGCCGCAGATGATCGTGA
>DASRWK010000251.1:0-2019 GCA_035776715.1 Microvirga sp. | reverse complement strand
TTCCGGCGATGCAAGTGCGTTCGCCGCTACAAACGCCGCCTTTAGGAAAAGACCAAATTCGCCCGGGCGAATGGGCTGCCGGTGCTGTCCCGACTATGCTGGAGCGGCGTCCTGGTGCTCGCCGCGGCGCACAATCGCCATCGAAAAGATCGTGACCGGCCCTGCCCGGAGCAGGTTCATGGCCGAGACGATCATCTCGGCCAAGCGCTCGGGCGTAACGCTGTCTCCCTCGATATCGAGGAGGAAATCCTTCGCTTCCACATAGCCGCCATTGGTGAAGTCAACACGAAAGTCCGACTTCACCCGATAGGCGGATCGCTGATCGACCCGATAGGGCTCCGCCTCGGGATCCGGATGGAATGTCCGAGGCAGGTTCATCAGCGGAGCGACCCGCAGAACCGCTGAATGCGGTTGCAGGCATCCTCCAGCGCCGCATTGGACGTGGCGTAGGAGATGCGGAAGTTGGGGCCGAGGCCGAAGGACGAGCCATGCACGGCGGCCACGCCCTCGGCCTCCAGCAGTTCGGAGACGAAATCCTCGTCCGTCTCGATCACCTTGCCCGACGGCGCGGTCTTGCCGATGGCCTCGGCGCAGGAAGGATAGACGTAGAATGCCCCTTCCGGCATCGGGCACTTCAGGTACTTCGTCTGGTTCAGCATGGAGACCACCAGGTCGCGCCGCTCCTCGAAGGCCTTCTTGAAGACCTTCAGGTGGTCCTGGGGTCCGTCGAGCGCCTCGACGGCTGCCCATTGGGAAATCGCGCTCGTGCCGGAGGTCTGCTGGCCCTGCACGAAGTCCATGGCTTTGATGAGATGGTCGGGGCCTGCGGCGTAGCCGATGCGCCAGCCGGTCATGGCATAGGCCTTGGAAACGCCGTTCATGGTGAGCGTGCGGTCGTAGAGGCCCGGCTCGACCTGAGCCGGCGTCACGAACTCGAAATCGCCGTAGGTCAGGTGCTCGTACATGTCGTCGGTGAGCACCCACACATGGGGATGACGCATCAGCACGTCGGTGATCGCCTTCATCTCCGCGCGGGAATAGGCCGCGCCGGTCGGGTTCGACGGCGAGTTGAGGATGATCCACTTGGTCTTCGGCGTGATGGCGCGCTCTAGCGGCTCCGGCTGGAGCTTGAAGTTGTGCTCCATGGTGCAGTCCACGAAGACGGGCTTGCCGCCGCAGAGCCCCACCATTTCAGGGTAAGACACCCAATACGGAGCCGGGATGATGACCTCGTCGCCCGGGTTCAGGGTGGCGAGGAGCGCGTTGTAGATGACGTGCTTGCCGCCGGTGGAGACGATGGTCTGCGAGGGCTTGTACTCCAGGCCGTTCTCGCGCTTGAACTTGCGGGCGATGGCCTCGCGCAGCGGCACGATACCCGACACCGGCGTGTACTTCGTCTCGCCGCGGCGGATGGCGGCTATGGCCGCTTCCTTGATGTTGTCGGGCGTGTCGAAATCCGGCTCGCCGACGGAGAGGCTGATCACATCCCGGCCCTGGGCTTTGAGATCCCGCGCTTTCTGCGTGATGACGATCGTGGCAGACGGCTTGATGCGCGAAAGGGCGTCAGACAAAAAGCCCATGGGAATCCTCCGGTCGGGGCGTTAGGAAGGGAACGTGACGGGGGCGGACCCTAATCCGCCCAAGCTGTCCAAGCAAGCAAAACAGCCCCCCTTAAAACGGGATTTTCAGGAGGCGCCTTTTCATGACCTTTCCCCTCACCCGCCGCATGGCCCTCGGCCTTGTCGCAGGAGCCACCCTGCTCTCTCAGGCCGCCGTCGCGCAGCCCTTCCCCAGCCGTGTGATCAAAATGGTCGTGCCCTATCCGGCGGGCGGCCCGACGGACGTGATCGCCCGCATCGTGGCGGAGGAGATGGGCAAGGATCTCGGACAGAACGTGATCGTGGAGAACCTGGCGGGCGCTTCCGGCGCCATCGGCACCCGCGCGGTCGCCCGGGCCGAGCCCGACGGCTACACCATCGTGTTCGGCAACAACCAGACCCACGGGAACAACATGTTCCT
>DASRWK010000250.1:0-3708 GCA_035776715.1 Microvirga sp. | reverse complement strand
CGCCCTCCGCCCCGGCGGCCCGGGATGTGCCCGATGCGCGGCCGCGCGTTCCCCGCCTGGCTCCCGAGCAGGACCGGCCTTCCGCACCGCGCCTGCGCCCGGATGTCGAGCGGGAGCGTCCCGCCTCGTCGCGCCTGCGCCCGGACATAGAGCCGGAGCGTCCTGCCATGCCGCGCCAGCGCCCGAACATCGAGCGGGAGCGTCCCGCCGCACCGCGCCTGCGCCCGGATGTCGAGCGGGAACGTCCCGCCTCGTCGCGCCTGCGCCCGGACATAGAGCCGGAGCGTCCTGCCATGCCGCGTCCCTCCCGGCCTCGACTGGACGATGATCGTCGGGACGAGCGACGTCCCGCGCGCCCCGCCCTCCGCGAGGAGGAGCGTGCGCGTCCGCCTCGTCCCGCAGCGCAACCGAGGCCGGAGCCTCGGATCGAGGCGCCTCGCCCTGTGCAGTCCCCGCGGCCGCGTGTGCCGCAAGCTCAGCCCGAGCCCGACAGGGCCGCGCGGCAGCCGCGTGAGATCCGGCGGCCTCAGCCGATGATCGAGCCTCGTCCGGCTCCGCAAGAGAGATCCGTGGCCCAGCCCCGGCAGGCGCCCGCCGCCCGGCCTTCGGCCCCACGGATGCCCTCGGCCAGCGAAGAGATCCGGAGGCCGTCGGCCCCTGCGCAGAACAGGCCGGCCTGCAGGCCCGGAAGGCCCTGCCAAGAGGACTGAGCGAGAATTGAACGAGGACTGGAGCATCGGACCCGAAAATGGATTTGCACCTTCGGGAGCCATCCGATGCTCCGGGCTTCAAGCGGCGCATCGTGCGAAAATGCCGGGTCCGCTTCCTCGCACGATGCGCTAACGAAGAGCGCCGGAGACCCGCGAGTCCCCGGCGCTCTTCGTCCTCGTGGGATGTCCGTGGGTGAAAGGGCGGACCGGCTTACTTCTCGAGCCGCGCGATGAGGCTCGACGTGTCCCAGCGATTGCCGCCCATCTTCTGCACGTCGGCATAGAACTGATCGACCAGGGCCGTCAGCGGCAGGCTCGCACCGCTCCTGCGGGCCTCATTCAGCACGATCGACAGATCCTTGCGCATCCAGTCCACGGCGAATCCGAAATCGAACTTGCCCTGGTTCATGGTCTTGCCTCGGTTCTCCATCTGCCAGGAACCGGCTGCGCCCTTGGAGATCACGTCCAGCACGGCCTCGATGTCGAGCCCGGCCTTCTTGCCGAAGTGAATGCCCTCGGCAAGACCCTGCACCACGCCTGCGATGCAGATCTGGTTGATCATCTTGGTGAGCTGGCCGGCGCCGGCCGGGCCCATGAGGCGGGAGGCGCGGGCGAAGCTCATGATCGCGGGTTCGGCCTTTGCATAGACCTCGGCATCGCCGCCGCACATGACGGTGAGAATACCGTTCTCCGCACCGGCCTGACCGCCGGAGACCGGCGCATCGATGAAGGAAAAGCCCTTGTCCTTCGCGGCGGCATGGAGCTCGCGGGCGACCTCGGCCGAGGCGGTGGTGTGATCGACGAAGATCGTGCCCTTGCCCATGCCGTGGAAGGCGCCGTCCTCCCCGAGCGTGACCTGGCGCAGGTCGTCGTCGTTGCCCACGCAGGCGAATACGATCTCCTGGCCTTCCGCGGCCTCGCGCGGCGTCCCGGCGGCGCGGCCGCCGTTCTCCGATACCCATTTGTCGGCCTTCGCCCTGGTGCGGTTGTAGACCGTCACCTCGTGACCCTTGTCCTTGAGATGCCGTGCCATGGGATAACCCATCACGCCCAGACCCAGAAAAGCGACCTTCGCCATCGTGTGCTCCCGTTACGTCCCGTGCTCTGGTTCTAGGAACAGACTGGGCAGGGGTCAAACGGCTCTATTTGATATCGAAGGAAAAATACTCGGCCCGGATCCGGTCATAGGTGCCGTCTGCCTTCACCTGCGCGATGGCGTGGTTGAACCGGGCGCGCAGATCCTCGTCCTGCTTGCGAAGGGCGATGCCGTAGAGCTCGCGGCGGTAGGCCGGATCGGCCGGCGCGTCGCCCAGCACGTGGCAGCACTCGCCCTCTCGGCTCTTCAGGAACTTCGAAAGCAGAAGTTCATCCCCGAAGACCGCATCGAGCCGTCCCACGAGCAGGTCGAGATTGGCTTCGTCGGGCCTCGCATAGAGAACGACCTCCGACTCCTTGTAGAAGGTCTTGAGATAGGTCTCGTGATCGCTGCGCTCGGTCGTGCCGATCCTCTTGCCTGCGAGCGCCTGCGGCGTGACCTCGCCGGGCGTCACCTCCCTGGGGCCGACGAAAACCGCGGGAATACGATAATAGGGATCCGTGAAGGCGACCCGCTTCTGGCGCCGCTCGGTGATTTCCAGCGAGGACATGACCGCATCGTATTCGTGATTGATGAGGCCCTTGATGATGCCGTCCCATTCGTGCTGGACGATTTCGCACCGGGCCTGCATCACTTCGCAGAGGCTCTTCAGAAGATCGACCTCGAAGCCCCGCAGCTCGTTGGTGTCGGGGTCGATGAAGTTGAAGGGCGGATAGGCGCCCTCCATTGCGATGCGGATTGCAGGCTTCGATGGAGGCGCCGCTTCCTCAGCCGAAGCCATGGGCGTGCCGGGGGGCAGGGCGAACCCTGCCAGAAGGGCCGCAAGCATGGCCAGTTTTCGCCCCGGATCGAACGCGCGCACAGTTCTTCAGCCTGTTAGGTCCGCGCCGATATCACGTGAAAAGGTTGCGGCAGTCAATCGACAGAAAGTCTCGCGAATTCGGCTTCCCGTCGCGGAGCGGTTTACCCGCCCGTCATGCTCATGTGGCGGCTGACGGCGGGACGGGCGTGGTTCCGGTCGATGATGAAGTCGTGCCCCTTGGGCTTGCGGGCGATGGCCGCGACGATGGCCTGATCGAGCAGCTTGTTGTCCTCCGAGGCGCGAACGGGCGCACGGAGATCGGCGGCATCTTCCTGGCCCAGGCACATGAAGAGCTGGCCGGTGCAGGTCAGCCGCACCCGGTTGCAGCTCTCGCAGAAATTGTGCGTCAGCGGCGTGATGAACCCGAGCCTGCCGCCGGTCTCCGCCACCCTCACGTAACGGGCCGGACCGCCGGTGCGGTCGGGAAGGTCATGCAGCGAATAGCGCTCTTCGAGGCGCCGTCTCACCTCCGACAGAGGCAGGTACTGGTCGATGCGCTCCCCGTCGATCTCGCCCAGCGGCATCACCTCGATGAGCGTCAGGTCCATGCCGCGCCCATGGGTCCAGTGGATGAGATTCTCGATCTCGTCCTCGTTCACGCCCTTGAGCGCCACGGCGTTGATCTTGACCTTGAGGCCAGCGGCCTGTGCGGCGTCCAGGCCCTGCATCACCTTCGAGAGGTCGCCCCAGCGGGTGATCCGGCGGAACTTGTCCGGGTCGAGCGTGTCGATGGAAACGTTCACGCGCCTCACGCCGCAGGAGGCGAGCTCGTGAGCGAAGCGTGCGAGCTGCGAGCCGTTGGTGGTGACGGTGAGCTCGTCGAGGGCGCCGGATTCGAGATGGCGCGAGAGGGAGCGGAACAGGCTCATGATGTCCCTCCGCACCAGCGGCTCGCCGCCGGTGATGCGCAGCTTGCGCACGCCGCGGCCGACGAACACCGAACAGAGCCGGTCGAGCTCCTCAAGCGTGAGGAGGTCCCGCTTCGGCAGGAAGGTCATGTCCTCCGCCATGCAGTAGACGCAGCGGAAGTCGCACCGGTC
>DASRWK010000249.1:0-2056 GCA_035776715.1 Microvirga sp. | reverse complement strand
AAGCAGCTGGTCTGCCTCATCTCGGTCATCGCCCTGCAACCCAGCCTGATCCTGCTCGACGAGCCGTTCGCGAGCCTGGACCTGCGCACGCGGCTTGCGTTCGCGAGACAACTCGACGCCCTGCCCCAGCCTCTGATCATGGCGAGCCACGATCTCGACTTCCTCGCCGGGTTCGACCGGGTTCTCTGGCTCGAGGAGGGGCGCATCCAGGCGGACGGACCTCCGGAGAAAGTTCTGGCCGCCTATGATGCGGCTGCGCGTGCGCAGCCCGAGGCCATTCCATGATCTCGAGCTATGTCTCCCGCGCCACATGGCTGCACCGCGTGCCCGCTGGGCTCAAGCTCGTCGCGATCGCGGTCTTGAGCCTCGCCGTTCTCCCGGTGTCCGATTGGCGCTGGCTCGCTCTCGGCCTCGGTGCCCTGCTGCTGGTCTATGCGAGCCTCGGGCGGGATATGCTCGGTCGCCTCGCCCTGTTGAAGCCCCTGCTCCCGTTCCTGGTCATGATCGCCTTGATCCAGGCATGGGTGGAATCGTGGAGCGGCGCTGCCGCGTCGGTCCTCCGCATCCTTCTCATGGTAGCCGCGGCGAACCTCGTGACGCTGACGACGACGATGCAGGATCTGATGTCGGCCGTTGCTCCGGCGTTCAGGCCTCTGGCTTATCTGGGGGTCAATCCTCGGGCTCCTGCTTTGGCCGTTGCCCTTCTCCTGCGGTTCGTCCCTGTCCTGCTTGAGGCGTGGAGCCAGCGGGAGGACGCCTGGCGGGCCCGGACGGGACGCCCGGTCTCCTTTCGCCTGCTTGCACCGTTTATCGGGGATGCTATGCGGATGGCCGACCAGATCGCCGAGGCCCTCGAGGCCAGAGGCTTCGATCCATCCATCTCCTCGAGAGGGAAGCAGAAAGGCCAGCATGACCACCCGTAGCCTCGTTCGTATCGCCCTGTTCGCAGCCATCATCGCGGCCCTCGGCCTCCTGCCGAAGTTCGATCTGCCCTTCGCCGGCGGCGTTCCCATCACGGCGCAAACCCTGGGCGTCATGCTCGCGGGTGTTCTCCTGGGTCCCCGCCAGGGGGCGGCGGCCGTTCTGCTCGTCATTTTCGTAGTCGCACTCGGGGCTCCGATTTTGGCGGGCGGCCGCGGCGGCCTGGGCGTCTTCGTCGGCCCGACGGTCGGCTTTCTCCTTGGATGGCTTCCCGGCGCGTTCGTGACCGGCCTCGTCTTCCAGGCTCTGCCCAAGCGGCTGCCGGTCGGCGTCTCGGCGGCTCTGGCCGCCTTCGTCGGCGGCGTCCTCGTGATCTACGCCTTCGGCATCGTGGGACTGTCGATGATCTCCGGAATGTCGATCACGCAGGCGGCTATCGCGAGCCTGGTCTTCCTTCCGGGAGATGTCGTGAAGGCGGTCGCGACGGGAGTCGTCACGGCCGCGACGCCGGCGCCGATCCGCATGAGCCGGCCGGTCTCGTCGGCTTGATCCGAGGCGCGCGAGTGCCTCTGCCCGCATCAGCACCAAACGTCCGGCCTGATCGAGAGCAGCATGCCGACAGATGTCGGCATCTGTCCTCCCGTGAGATCCGGACGTCTCCTTTCGGGGGAAGCAAGTCACCGTCAGGGACCTTCCCGGGGTGATTTGGTTCCGGGACTGAAACGGTCACGCGGGTTCCGCACCATCGTATATCGGCCCGATGGGGCGCTCCGGGCGCGGGACCATCCGTGCGGGCGCGAGTCTCGAACAGACGCCCTCCCTCTCCCCAACGGGAACACACGAGTATTCGTAAGAATCCGGCCACCATTGCCAGGCGGTCGTTTTCGGCCGGCGCTGCTTGCCATGTCGGCACCGGGAAATTGTCTTCTGGAGCATTCTCGGCGACGTGGATCCGGTTCGCCGTCAAAAATGCGGCGAGCCAAAGAAGAGATCTGATTCCAGGCAAGCGGAAACAGCTCTAGCGCCCTGGAGAGGGAGATCGGGTCCTGGCCGCCCATGTTGGCGAGCGGGAGGTTTGGGTTTTGGGTGTTTTGGATGCGAGAAAGCCCCCGGAGCGGGTGGCTCGCGGGGGCTT
>DASRWK010000248.1:0-2168 GCA_035776715.1 Microvirga sp. | reverse complement strand
TGTGGGACGCACCTTCCAGGTGGCACAGACCTTTCTGTCCATGAGCGTTGCCGAGAATGTGCAGATGGCGCTTATCAGCAGCCGTCGCGAGAGCGAGGCCCTGTGGTCTCCTGCCCGGACCCGCTATCGCGACGACGCCGTGGCCCTGCTGGAGCAGGTCGGCATGGCAGGCATGGCGGATCACCCCTGCTCCGCCTTGGCCTATGGGGACGTGAAGCGCGTGGAGCTTGCCATTGCCCTTGCCGGACAGCCGAAGCTCCTTCTCATGGATGAGCCGACGGCAGGTATGGCCGCCCGCGAGAGGGCGGATCTCATGGATCTCACCGCCTCGATTGCCGGCGCGAAGGGCATTGGGGTTCTCTTCACCGAGCATGACATGGATGTGGTGTTCGGCCATGCGGAGCGAGTGATCGTGCTCGTGCGCGGCCAGATCCTCGCCACAGGCGCGCCGGAGGACATTCGCCAGGATCCGGAGGTGCGACGCGCCTATCTCGGCGACGAGCACGCGCTGGAGAGGCCGAAAGGGTTGAGCCCCACATGAGCGAGCCATTGCTGGAAATCTGGAATCTCACCGCGTCCTACGGCCGGGCCCAGGTGCTGTTCGGCCTGACCTTCCAGCTCCGTCCGGGCGAGGTGCTGGCACTCGTCGGCCGCAACGGCGCGGGCAAGACCACCACGTTGAAGGCCATCATGGGTCTGGTGCCCGCAACCGCCCAGAAAGCCAGCTTCAAGGGCCAGACCCTCTCGCACCTGCCGACCTACAGGATCGCGCGTCTCGGTCTCGGTTACGTGCCGGAGGACCGGCGCATCTTCACGGACCTGACCGTCGAGGAGAACCTGGAAGCCGGCCGGAAGGCGGCGGGCGCCGGCCGCTCCCCCTGGACGCCGGAACAGTTGTTCAGGCTCTTTCCCAACCTTGCCGAGATGCGCGGGCGGCGCGGCAACCAGATGTCCGGCGGCGAACAGCAGATGCTCGCCATCGCCCGCACCCTCATGGGCAACCCGGACGCGATCCTCCTCGACGAGCCTTCGGAGGGCATTGCTCCCGTGATCGTGCAGATGATGGCGCAAGCCATCCGGGCCATGAAGGCCGAGGGAGTGGCCGTGCTCCTCTCCGAGCAGAACTGGGCCTTCGCCGCCGGAATCAGCGACCGCGCCATCGTGATCGAGCGGGGCGAGATGCGTTTCGAGGGCTCCATGGCCGAGCTGATCGCGGATGAGCGCCTCAGGGCAGAAACCCTGGGGGTCTAGAAGCCTTGGCTTTAAGGAAACAAACGGCGCCCTTAAACCATTGACGGGACGGGCCGAAAGGTCGATATCCAGCCCAAAGGCGCGGGCTCCCGCGCCATTTCCCTGACTTCATGCGAAGGAATTCCCGCTTCATGGGCGTCATCCATGTGACCGACCGGGCCGGCCAGCGCCATACCCTCGAGGCCATCGAGGGCTGGCGGGTGATGGAGATCATCCGGGACTGGGGTCTGCCCATCGAGGGCCTGTGCGGCGGGGCCTGCGAATGCGCCACCTGCCACGTCTTCGTGGCCGAGGAGTGGCTGGACAAGCTCTATCCGCCCGGCGAGGAGGAGGAGGACCAGCTCGATACGGTGGTGACGAAGCCCAATTCTCGCCTGTCCTGCCAGATCATCTGGACCCCTGACCTCGATGGCTTGGAGGTTACGTTGGCCCCGACCGGGAGCTAACCGACAAGCCTGCCGCATTGCCAAGACCAGGAGACCGTGCTTTTCCAAAGCCGTCTCTCGAAGGAGCCTGTTCATGACCGACCATATCGAAACCGACGTCGTCATCATCGGTGCCGGGCCTGTGGGCCTGTTCGCCGTATTCGAACTGGGCCTCCTCGACATCAAATGCCACCTGATCGACATCCTGCCGAAGGTGGGCGGCCAATGCGCCGAGCTCTACCCCGAGAAGCCGATCTACGACATTCCTGGCTTCCCCGTGGTCACGGGCCAGGGCCTCGTCGACAATCTTATGGCGCAGATCGAGCCGTTTCATCCCACCTTCCACCTCAACGAGATGGTGGAGAGCCTGGAATCCATCGGAACGCCCGAAGCTCCGCTGTTCCGCGTGAAGACCTCCGAGAACGGCACCACCTTCGTCTGCAAGTCGGTGATCATCGCGGCGGGCGGCGGCTCCTTCCAGCCCAAGAAGCC
>DASRWK010000247.1:0-7690 GCA_035776715.1 Microvirga sp. | reverse complement strand
CTCGACATCACGGCCAACAGCAAGAACCTGAAGTTCACGGAGATCGACGCGGCCCAGGCCCCGCGCGTCCTCGATGACGTCGATGCCGCCGTCATCAACACCAACTATGCCACGCAGGCCGGCCTCGACCCGGTCAAGGACGCCCTGACCCGCGAGGATCCGAAGGGACCCTATGTCAACATCATCGCCGTGCGCGCCGAGGACAAGGACAAGCCGTGGGTGAAGACTCTCGTCGAGTCCTATCACTCTCCCGAGGTGAAGAAGTTCGTCGAGGAGACCTTCAAGGGCGCCGTCCTGACGAGCTGGTAAGCGCCGCAGCATGATCGACACGAGGCCGGGCATCGCCCGGCCTTTTTGTTGTCCGGGCTCCCGGCGGGACCGGCTTTGAACAGCCTAGACCCGCAGGCACCTTGACAATGAAGCCGGCTAAGCTCCCTCATGTCGTCTCTCGCAATGAACGAGAAGCCGGACTGACATGCCCGGCACTTCAGGAGGAAACCCATGCGCCTTTCACTTGCCGGCCTGGCCCTGGCCGCCTCGGTCTGCGCGGCACCCCTTGCGGCCCAGGCTCAGGAACAGCTCACGATCTATTGCTCGATCCTCGAGGAGCAGTGCCGCGTCGGCGTCGCCGCCTTCGAGAAAGCATCGGGCATCAGGGTGACGATGGTGCGCAAGAGCACCGGCGAAACATTGGCTCAGATCCGCGCCGAAGCCTCCAACCCGCGCGCCGACGTATGGTGGGGCGGTCCCGGCGATTCCCATATTCAGGCCGCGGAGGAAGGCCTGACCGTCGCGTACAGGTCGCCGATGCTGCCGGAGCTTCATGACTGGGCGCAGCGCTTCGCGGAGCAGTCGGGCCATCGCGCCACGGGCACCTATCTCGGTGCCCTCGGCATCGGATACAACACCGAGGTTCTCAAGAGCCGCGGTCTGCCTGAGCCGAAATGCTGGGCCGACCTGCTCGATTCCCAATACCGTGACGAAGTGCAGGTCTCGGACCCGAACTCGTCGGGAACGGCCTATGTCTTCCTGGCCTCGCTCGTTCAGCTGATGGGGGAGGACAAGGCCTTCGAGTACATGAAGGCCCTGCACAAGAACGTCAATCAATACACCAAGTCGGGGGCCGCTCCCGTCAAGGCGGTCGCTTTGGGTGAGACCGCCATCGGCATCGCCTTCATGCACGACATGGTGACGATGATCGCCGATGGAGCTCCGGTCAAAACCGTCGCCCCGTGCGAGGGGACGGGCTACGAGACCGGCTCCATCTCCATCGTGAACGGCAGGAACCAGGACGCCGCCAAGAAGTTCGTGGACTGGGCTCTCTCGGCCGACGCACAGAAGCTCGTGGGCGCGGATCTGAAGATCTACTCCATTCCGTCCAACACAAGCGCACCGATCTCCGACAAGGCGCCGAAGCTTTCCGAGATGAAGCTGATCAATTACGACACGATCAAGTACGGTTCGGTGGCCGAGCGCACCCGGCTGCTCAAGAAGTGGGACGCGGACGTGAAGTCCGCACCGAAATAGAACGTCCCAGGGCTTTCGCATCCTCTCGAGGCCGGGCAGGAGCCCGGCCTTTCTCGTGATCTTTGAGCCGACCCGCTGAGATCGGCCGGGTCCCCGCCTATTTCTGGCGCGGCTCCCGGAGGCGCTCCCCGGTCTGCGCCCATTGCCCTGCCCTCTTCGATACGACGGCATCCAGCAGCGTCCATGCGGCGTTGCGGATCTCCGCCTGCACGTCGAGGTCGCGATCCAGCTCCTCATGACTGGTGGCGTAGGGTTTCCAGTAGCCTATATAGCGCTCGAGTTCGGCGAGGTTGCCTGCAGGCGCAAGGTCCATGGCCCGCAGCCAATCCGACAGGCTGCGGCGAACGCCTTCCGCTCCCTCGGCATCGCCGTGGACGATGACCGAGAACAGACGGCCCGACAGGTGCTTCGGATAATCCCATCCCTTCAGCTCCAGCTCCTTGGCTTCGGCTACCGTCTTGCCGTGGGTCGAGGTCGGATCCGGGTTGCCGCCATCGGCGCAGACGAGGCGATCCATCATCAGCTTCAACGGAGAGGAGACCTGATACCAGTTCACGGGCGTGACGATCATGATCCCATGCGCCTCCACCCATTTCGGATAGATGTCGTTCATCCAGTCCTGGGTCTGCCCGAGGGAATAGTTGGGATAACAGGAACAGGGCCAATGGCAGAGCGCGGCCGCGGTCGAGAAGCAGGTCTTGCAGGGATGGATGTGACGGCCGTACTCGGACGCCAGCCTGCCGAGATCCAGAACCTCGACCGCTACATTCTCCGCGCTTGCGATGACCTGCCGTGCGATCTCCACGAGCCGGTAGGTCTTCGACATCTCACCGGGGCAGGTGTGCTCGCTGCGCGATGCGGATGAGATCAGGAGGAACCGCGATGGCCCCTCGGAATCCTCATGCCGTTTCTGCGCCATGTCGACGGCTTCCTTTGCCGCGATCCAGTCGACGGCAAGATCGTACTCGGGATCGGTGAAGCCCGGTCCCGCCTTCCGGGTCTTCGGGCTCTTGCGATGATGGCTATAGGAATCCCAAGCGGCATCGGCGACGCGTCGCAGCTCCTCGCTCAGCGGCTCGAAAGCAGGGTCCTGGAACTGTTGCAGGAAGCGACGGCGAAACTCCGTTTCGTCGAGTGTCGGGTCGGGGGTGCCAGTTCTTACGTAAGGGATGGACAAAGAGCACTCCCGTTCCTAGATCGCGAGGATGCTAAGCTGCGCAACGCCGGCCAAGTTGCACTGGTTCCCTTAAGCAACAGCCCCGTCGCAGTTTGCTTCCTGCAGGACGAGCCATGGCTCCGTCTTTTCCCTTCCCTATCCAGGAGCAGTCGATGCCGACCATCCCACCCCTTCGCCTGAACGATGGAAACACGATGCCTCAGCTTGGCTATGGCGTCTGGCGGGTCTCGAACGAGGAGGCCGTCGCCTGCGTGGGCGAGGCCCTCAAGGCGGGCTACCGCTCCATCGACACGGCGGCGATCTATGAAAACGAGGAAGGCGTCGGCCAGGCGATCGCCGCCTCCGAGGTGCCGCGAGGCGATCTCTTCATCACCACGAAACTGTGGAACGACAGGCGCAGCTACGATGGAGCGCTGGCCGCTTTCGACGAGAGCCTGAAGCGGTTGAAGCTCGATTTCGTCGATCTCTACCTCATTCACTGGCCCGGCGTCAGCGGCGAAGGGTTTCTCGACGCGTGGCGCGCCCTGATCCGCCTTAAGGAGGAAGGGCGCGTGAAATCCATCGGCGTCTCGAACTTCCAGGTGAAGCATCTGCAGCGCCTGATCGACGAAACGGGCGTCGCTCCCGTCCTCAATCAGATCGAGCTGCATCCGCGCTTTCAGCAGAAGGAACTGCGTGCCTTCCACGGGCAGCACGGCATCGCCACGGAATGCTGGGGCCCTCTCGGGCAGGGCAGTCTCGTGGCCGACGAGAAGCTCGCCGCCATCGGACGCAAGTACGGCAAGACACCCGCTCAGGTGATCCTGCGCTGGCACCTCGACAGCGGCTTCGTCGTGATCCCGAAATCCGTCACGCCGTCGCGCATCCGCGAGAACATCGACGTGTTCGACTTCAGACTGGATGCCGAAGACATGCGCATCATCGAAGCGATGGACGACAAGAGCGGACGCGTGGGCCCCGACCCCGCCGTCTTCGGCTGACCGGACCGGTCACAGGCGGCCCTTCGCGGGGCCGCTTGTCTCTTCGAACTGGTGATGGATAGCCTCTGCAATCGGCAGAAGCTGTGCGCGATCGGCTTTCGCAGACACGACATAGGAAAGGCCGTCGCCGATCCACGAGAACGCGGAGATCTCGCCTTCCGCCTCGAAGCGGAACGCGGTCTCCCTCTCCTGGCCGCTCGAGCGTGCATAGAGCGTCAGGCGGTCGCCGCTCTCATTCTCGTACATGAAGAGCGCAGCCGCTTCGCGCCCGGACGGGAGAAGCCTTCCGCCGATGAGGCGGTAACCCTGAGCGGTCAGATCGGGAGCTCTCAGCGGCTTTCCGAGGCGCCGCGACAGCCATTGGACGAGATGCGCCTCCTGATCGCCGGGGACCTCGACGGGGTGAAGCCGCTCGCTCACATAGATCCGGTGCGCCGCGATGGCACTGTCCGCAACGGCCATCTGCCCGAACGCTTGCGAGGAGAGGCGGCTGCCCCACCACATCCCGCCCGCCGCGCCGATAGCACCGCCCAGCATCAGCAACGCCATGGCAGCGGCAACCCGCGTCGGTCGGAAGAGCGCCGGGCGGCCCTGCGCGGCAGCGAGATTGGCAATCCGCAACCGCGCGGGGATCGGCTCCTGCGCCTTGAAGGCAAGACGCGCGCGCAAGGCTTCGCGATGCTCGACGTCACGCTGCAGTTGCGCGCCCGCCGACGGATTGGACGCGAGATAGGCTTTGACGGTCTCGAGCCGCGACGGTTCGAGCCTTCCATCCACGAAGGCCTGCAGGTCATCCTCACCGATGGGTGGCTCGCCCGTCACTTTACCCTCCTCAATACGGCGTTCCGTCCGTTGTCCATGAACTCCCTCAGGCGTGCCCGTGCCCGACTGAGTCGCGACATCACCGTGCCGACCGGAATACTCAGAACCTGCGCAACCTGTTCGTAGGTAAGATCCTCGACACCAACCAGAAGCAGCACCGAGCGCTGCTCCTCCGACAAGGCATCAAGGCCCGTCAGAACATCACGCAGATCCTCGTGAGCATCCGGACCGCCCGCAGACGCGGACGCATTCTCCAGCAACTCGACTCCCACGGGTATGCCCCGGGCCTTGCGCTGCCGCATGGCATTCAGGAAGAGATTGCGCTGGATGGCGAAGAGCCACGCCTTCAGGTCGCGGTCGCGACGACGCTGGCTCCAATGGCGGATCGCCCGCTCCAGGGTGTCCTGGACGAGATCGTCGGCCGCCTCGTCGTCGCGCAGAAGCGCCCAGGCATAGCGGCGCAGGCCGGGGATCTGCGGCTCGAGAAGGGAGGTGATCTCGTCCACGGTCGAACCTTCACCCATCCGCCATCATCAAAAGTGATCCTGTCTGCCCTGACAAGCCACTGCCCCGGCAAGATCTGGAGCGCCGGGCGTGAGAGGCGGTTTCCATCCCTGCGATCGTTCCGACGGTGTCCCTCGCCGCGAAGGTGCATCGCTCAGGCGGACAGCCGGATCCATTGTCCGCGCGTTCCGTCAAGGCTTGGCCACATGCCAGACATTGTTGACTCCGTCGCCCGTGACCTCCCCGGGCTTGGTGTCCCTCACCCATAGATAAAGGGGCTTGCCCTTGTAGGCCCATTGCCTGGAGCCGTCGTCCCGCGTGATCACGCTCCACTCGCCGGAGGCGGTCGCACCGGCTGCGGCCATGAGCGGCGGCCAGTTCTGGGCGCATTGACCGTTGCAGTTTGACTTGCCGGCCGCATCGCGATCGAAGGTGTAGAGAGTCATGCCTTTGGCATCGACCAGGGCCTTGCCCTTGCTCGTATCGGCTACCTTCGCGGGAGCGGCGGTTTGAGCGGCGGCACTGGTGGCGACCAGAATGCCCGCGACGAGAGCCTGATGGAAAGACGGTTTCATGGGTGCCTCCTGAGGGTCGTGAAGACCACGCTCATTAGGACACGCCGGGCCAGGCTTTATTCCATCGGCCCCGATAATTTTCAATCAGCGCCCCGTGGGATTGAAGCCGCCGCTCTCGTCGATCGGTTCGCGCAGCTCGATCCGGTGCCGCCCGTTGTCGCGGATCTGCGCGATGCGATAGCGCCCGTCGAGCTCATCCCGCGGATCCTGAAGAACCTCCACGCCGGCCTTGCGCAGGCGCGCGATCTCCCTGTCCACGTCGGGGACGAGGAGGCTGATGACAGGTATCTCCGTGACCTCGGGGGAGCTTCCATGCGGATCGCTGGTCTCCTGGAGCACATGATCGACTTCCGTGATCTCGAGCAGGAAGCCGCTTCGCTCCAGAACCGCGGTCCGTCCCTGCACGAAACTGGTCGAGCCGATCATCCGGAAGCCCAGCTTGACCCGATACCATCGGACGCTCTCGTCGAAATCCGGCGTGCGGATGGAGGTGGAACTCGAATGGGAGCGCGACGAAGACTGCGCCAAAGTTGAGGCGCTCCCTAGGGAAAGGACGGCTGCAGCGATCAGGAAAGCAAAGCTCGCGAGGATGCTGCGCCGCAGGCTGAAAGGTGAAGGGGAGCATGCTTTCACGGGACATCCCTCGTCGGCCGCCGGAACTTAGCCGTCTTCCCTCATGAACGTCCGTCAGTCCAGATCGTTCTGAGAAATGCTCCTGGCACCCCGGTGCTGAATCGAGAATCAAGGGCCCCGGAGTTTCCTCCGGGGCTGCCTCGCCCGGGACTTGCGGGCGGCTCGCCCAGCCCTCACACGACGAAGAAGTCGTCCGCCTTCAAGAGGGTCTTGGCCTTGAGCTGCGCGAATTTGACGGCTCCATACTTCGTCCCTGAGCCGTCAGCATCGTAGTACAGGGCCCCCGTCTTTTCATTGAAGATGATGCGGTCGCTCTTGTCGTGGGCCTTCGCCCCGATCCAGAACGCATCCTTGGACAAACTGCCCTTCTGGAGCTTGCCGAAGATCGCCTTCGACAGCCTGATCGTGTCGTCGGCATGATTGAAATCCACGATCCGGTCCACGTTCCCGGGCCCGAGCTTGGTGCTGAACGCGAACGTGTCCCGCCCCGCACCGCCCGTCAGCTTGTCGTTGCCGAGGCCGCCGTTGAGATAATCATTCCCTCTCCCGCCAGTCAGGACATCAGCTGCCTTGCCGCCTTTCAGGGAGAACGAGCGGGTGGAGGCCGCGACGAGACCCGCGGTCACGTCGATGGCGAACGTCCTGTCGATGGACGCGCCGTGCGGATCGCTGGCGCGCACCACGATCTCGAACCTGGTCTCGCCGGTCAGGGCGCGGTCGACCAGGAGCTGGTTGCCGTGAATGCGGAAATGATTGCCCGGATTGCTGACGAGGTGATAGCCGAGCGGATCGCCGTCCGGATCGACCCCGCTCAGCGTGCCGATCACGGTGCCGACCGGCGCATTCCCGCCGACGCTCGTGGCGCTGAGCGACACGGAGGTCGGAGCCGAGTTCGTCGGTGCCGTCAGGGCGATGGTGCGGTCGGCGAACTGGAGATATTCCAGGTCTCTTAGAAGGTCGATGCCATCGCCCGCGGCCCGCGTGTCCCTGATCGTTATGAAACCGCCGGCATCGGGGGTGAAATCAATGACGTAATCGGAAAAGCGGCCGGAAAAGACTGCCACGTCAATGCCGTCGCCACCATGGAGAGTGTCCTGTCCCGCGCCGCCTATCAGGACATCGTTGCCATTTCCGTAGGAGTACAACCCATCGTCGCCGGACCCACCGTCCAAAGTATTCGAGCCACTGGAACGTACCTGGAGGTAGTCGTCGCCCGCCCCGCCGCTGAGGGAATTTGAACCGTCATCGTCAACGAGAACGTCCATACCGTTCCCACCATTCAAGGTGTCGTTGCCCAGCCCCCCATCGAGCCAGTCATTGCCCCCAGCACCGTCGAGAACGTTGTTCTCTCTGTTGCCGACGAAGAAATCATCGCCCTCGCTTCCGACCAGATTTTCGATGTTGCGAATGGTGTCCCTACTTGTCGCGCTGGTCTGCTGCTCGCCAGTTATCGAGAGCTCGACATAGGCAGG
>DASRWK010000246.1:0-2193 GCA_035776715.1 Microvirga sp. | reverse complement strand
GAGCCTGGACAACCTCTTGCGCAAGAACCCCTGAGGGAAAAGCCTCGGCACGCGGAGGCGGAAGGCCGGTCGGCCTTCCGCCTTTTCGTCTTCAGGCCCGCTCGCCACCCGGCCCGGTCATGCGCCGGAGACGCTCATCCTCCAGCTCCACATGCAGCGTCTCGTCGTCCTCTTCGTCGAGAGGATTCGGCATGAGATCCGTCGTGAGCCCGGTCGTTGTCGAGGCTGCGGCTCCGATAGGAGGAGCGGCTCCTTCGGAACGCCAATCCCGCTCCTGCCGGCCAGGCTCAACACGCCCCTCGTCGTCCAGGATGTCCACCACGCGATCAATCTCGGACTCATCGACCCGAACGGTCACGAGAGTCCCTCCGTCGCGGATGCCGTCCACATAGGCCTTGGCCTCCTCTTCGCTCAGGCCCGAATCGGCCAGCGCTCCCATGAGGCCTCCCAGCGCAGCCCCCGCGCCGGCGCCGACGAGCGTCGAGACCAGCCATCCGGCTGCGACCAAGGGCCCAAGCCCGGGAACGGCCACCGTGCCGAGCCCGGCCAGAAGCCCAGCACCGCCGCCTGCGATCGTCCCTGCCGCGGCTCCGGCCTCGGCGAACTCGTGGGACGAACTCTCGTCCTTGGAGGAGCCCTCGGCATGGTGCGAGGAGATGTTGCCGGCGTTGTTGGAGATCAGGCTGATCTCGAAATTCGACATGTGGGCCGCCTCCAGCCGCTGCACGGCCTTAGCTGCCTCATCGTAAGTGTTGAAGAAAGCGGTGATTCTACGCTCGGCCATGAGTTCGCCTCCAAGGATTCCTCTTCCGTCCTGCAAGGCTAATGAGCGCTTCCTGGGAGGGTTCCGGTCATTCTTGCGTTGCGGCCAAGTTTCGTTGCAACGCTGCGCTCCCTTGACGCCTTCCGGTCCCTGCAGAATGTTGCTACAGTTACACAAAAGAATGCCGCGCACGGCAATGATGGGGGCTCCCACCATGCGACATATCCATCTCGATGAGGGCTTGCGTTTGCGATTTCCCGGCCGCAGCGAAGATTTTGACCAAGGCGTCGAGATCGGCATGGTCGCCGTTCTCATGGACCAGGAGACTCCCGAGTTCTCGCGCTGGATTTCCCGGGCCAATCTAGGACAGGTGGAAGCGATCGCCAGACAAATGGGTTATCGCGTCATCGAGGAAGGCGGCGACGAAGAGTGGGTGGAGCTCACGTTCCGCCATGGTCTCGTCAAAGCGAAGCCCAATCTCCGGCTCGTGCATTCGGCGGGCTAGGGCACCGGAGAGCGACCGGATCCGCTTGTGCGCAATGCGCCGTGCCCGAGAGCCAGAGCCCTCGAAACGAAAGAAGCCGCCCGGAGGCGGCTTCCCGTTCATGCAGTTGAGGGCGTCTTACCGGGTGTGATCGCCGCGGCGGGTCACGGACCAGGCAGCCTGCATCAGGGCCACGGCCAGGGCGGTTTTCACCACGGTTGCGGCGACGAACGGCGCAGCGCCGACGGTCCAGGCCCTGGCGAAGGGCATGACCAGCGAGAGCTGGGCGAGGCCGAACACGAATACCAGCGCGTGGCCGAGACTCATCATCACGATGACGCGCAGGAGCGAGCGATCCCAGCCGCGCTCCGCCATGAGACCCATGACAATCGCGGCGGCCAGGAACCCGAAGAGAAAGCCGCCCGTCGGGCCCATCATATAGCCGATGCCGGCCGTCGGGCCGGCGAAGACGGGTATGCCCATCGCCCCCTGCAGCAGATAGAGGCCGACGGTCGCGCCGCCGAGGCGCCAGCCATAGGAGGTTCCGATGATCAGCACGACGAGAGTCTGCAGCGTCATGGGAACGTAAGGCAGGGGCACCTGGACCTTGGCGGAGAGAGTCAATAGCGCCGTGCCGACAGCCATCAGGACGATGGCGCGAAGCGCGGAGAAACGGGCGTCGTCCCGGGTCGGCCAGATCAGGCCGACGAGGGTCGACGGAGTGGATGGCGAGGTAGCGCCGGTCGACATGAAACATATCTCCAGTTCAATCCGCCATTCGCAGGCGGCGCGGAAAGCCCTATAGGAGGGGAAGGCCGGCCTCAAGCCGCGGCGCGGCCACGATGCGGAACCCACAGAGATTTCCCAGGATCTTTCATGGCAGACGAGCTCACCTTCGATGTCCGTCCTCCGGCCCGGTCGGGCGAATGCCTGCAGGTCAGCCCGC
>DASRWK010000245.1:0-3925 GCA_035776715.1 Microvirga sp. | reverse complement strand
CTCTGGCGCGTTCATGCCGCCTGCCCTCGCCGCGGCACCATCGGCATCTTCAACCGCTCGCATTACGAGAGTGTGCTCGTCGAGAAGGTCCGCAATCTCTCGTCACTAGCGCTCATCGAACGGCGGTATGATCAGATCAATGCCTTCGAGAAGCATTTGACAGAGAACGGCACGACCATTCTCAAATTCATGCTGCACATCTCGAAAGACGAACAGAAGGAGCGGCTTCAGGAGCGTCTCGACGATTCGAGAAAGCACTGGAAGTTCAACCCGGGCGATCTCGATGACCGGGTCCACTGGGACGAGTACCAGGACGCCTATGAGACCATGCTGCGGCGCTGCTCCACGCATCACGCTCCATGGCATGTCATTCCGGCCGATCGCAAATGGGTGCGCAATGCAGCCGTCGCCGCGATCGTCAAGGCCACCCTCGAGGACATGGACCCGCAATATCCGAAGGCGCAGTGGAAGCCCGACGATTTTACGATTTCCTGAGCGGAATGCCACCTTCGTCGAAAGCTCTTGCCGAGGCGGGCTGGGCGCGCGACAATAATCTCATGAAAAGCATTCTCGTCCCGATCGAAGACCATGGCCAAATCGATAGCCAGCTTGAGCTGGCGCTCCTCCTGGCCCAAGCCTTTGACAGTTACATCGAGGGGCTGGCGATCACCCCCGATTATCCCGTGGTTCTGCCGGTCGACATCGCCATCGGCGTTCCGTCCCCCCTCACGCCTGAGAACCGCATGGACATGGCACGCACCTGCCGCGAACGGTTCGAAGGCTTCATGGCCGCCAAGCAGATCGAGCGCGCTTCCGCAGGCCTGCCCGGACTGAGCTTCGGCTGGCGTCAGGACGGTCTGATGGAGGATGCATTCCTGGGCGCCTACGGCCGGGTCTTCGACACCACCGTGGTCGGCAGGCCGGACGGATCGGATGGTCAGACGCGCCTGTCCACCGTCGAGTCGGCTCTTTTCGAAACGGGCCATCCGGTCATGATCGCTCCGCCGAGTGCCCCTCGTACTTTCGGCGAAGTGGCCGTGATCGCCTGGAACCGCAGCACCGAGACCGCACGCGCCGTTCTGGGCGCCATGCCTCTGCTGAAGAAGGCGCGCCGCGTCGTCGTCCTGGAGCTGGAGGATTGGGGTGTTCCCGGTCCCTCCGGATCGGAGCTCGCCCGCTCCCTGAGGATGCATGATATCTCCGCCGAAGCCGTGACCGCTCCCGACCCGTCGGACCGACCCGGCGAAACCATCCTGTCCGAATGCGCGGCCCTCGGCTGCGACCTCCTGGTCAAGGGCGCCTATACCCAGAGCCGCCTCAGGCAGATGTTCTTCGGCGGCGCGACGAGCCATATTCTCAGCAACACCACGATTCCCGTTCTGATGGCTCATTAGAGAGTGAAGGTCTGCCATGCTCCGCGATGTGGCCGTCGTTCTGGATGAGCGTTTCCGCCGCTTGGTCATTCCGTCCGCCAGGCTCGAGAAGCTCGCGGAAGGATGCCGCTGGGCTGAGGGTCCCGCCTACTTCCCGGCGGGGCGTTATCTGATCTGGAGCGACGTGCCCAACGACCGGATGATGCGGTTCGACGAGACCTCGAACGCGGTAAGCGTCTTTCGCGCCCCGTCCGGCTATTCCAACGGCAACACGGTTGACCGCCAGGGCCGCCTCGTCACCTGCGAGCACGGCAACCGGCGCGTGACGCGTACGGAGCATGACGGCTCCATCACGGTGCTTGCCAGCCATCACGACGGCAGGCGCTTGAACAGCCCCAACGATGTGGTGGTGAAGTCGGACGGCTCGATCTGGTTCACGGATCCTGCCTACGGCATCGATTCCGATTATGAGGGCCATAAGGCGGACAGCGAGATCGGCGCCTGCCACGTCTACAGGGTCGATCCGCAGAGCGGCTCCGTCAGCATCGCTGCTGACGACTTCATCCGTCCGAACGGCCTCGCCTTCTCCCCGGACGAGAGGCGCCTGTATGTCGCCGATACGGGGGCGACCCATGTCGGCGATGGGCCGCGCCATATCCGGGTCTTCGATGTGGGCGAGAACGGACGTCTCACGGGCGGGGATGTCTTTGCCACCTGCACCAGTGGCCTCTTCGACGGATTTCGGCTGGACGAGGCTGGGCGGATCTGGACCAGTGCGGGAGACGGGGTGCATTGTTATGAAAGCGACGGCTCACTCATTGGCAAGATCTTGGTTCCGGAAGCGGTGGCGAACGTGGTTTTCGGAGGCGTCAAGCGCAATCGGCTCTACATCTGCGCCACGACGTCTCTCTATTCCATCCTGCTGCCGGTGAATGGGGCGAAGACCTTCTAATCGCCCACGCCAGCGCGTCCTTCGATCGACATGAGGGTGGCCGTCAGCAAGGCGACGAGCTTCTCTTGCCCCTCCCGCTCGGCGAAGACGTCGCTTTGGGCGAGCGTGAGCGTGCGCCCCGCCTTGACGACCCGTCCCCGCGCCACGATCCGATCTCCCATGGCGGGAGCGAGAAGGTTGATCTTGAACTCCGCCGTGAGCACACCTGCCCCGGGCGGCATCAGGGTGAGGGCCGCGTAACCGGCAGCCGAGTCCGCGATGCTCGCCACGGCTCCCGCATGCATGAAACCATGCTGCTGCGACAGGCTGGGCGACATCGGCAGTACGAGGTCGACCTCGCCCGGGGAGACGCGGGCGATCGATGCCCCCAGCGTCTCCATGAGCCCCTGCCTCGCGAAACTCGCCCGCACCCGCTCCTCGAAACCAGAATCGATCGGTTCCGGGTCATTCATGCTCGCCCCTCCATGCTCAATATTATTAAGACAGCTTTCATCCCTCTTGTGAATGATACGCGCTTCAATCATGTGTGCGGGCCATGAGTCACGCTGCTTCCCCGTTTGCCCAGAAAGTGCGGTCAGGTGCCCTTGTCGGCATCGGCCTGATGCTGCTTGGAACCTTCCTGTTCTCTGTCAACGACGTTATGGGCAAGTGGCTCGTGGCCACCTATTCCGTCGGACAGGTCCTGCTCTTGCGCGGCGTCGCGGCGCTGGCCATTCTCCTTCCGATCATGCGGCAGCAGAACATTCCGATCAGGATTCCGCCGCAACCGGGCCTACATGCCTTTCGGATCCTGCTTTCGACGCTGGAGGTGGCCTGCTTCTATTGGGCCGTCACCTACCTGCCGCTGGCGGACGTGATGACCTACTACCTCGCGGGGCCGATCTATGTCGCTGCCTTCGCGGTCTTCTGGCTGGGCGAGAGGATCGACCGGCCGCGCGTGCTCGCCATCGCGGTAGGCTTCGTCGGGGTGCTGATCGCTCTTCGGCCTTCGCCGGCAACGATCTCCTGGCCCGCCCTTATCGCCCTTGCGGGGAGCCTGTTCTATGCCCTGCTGATGATCACGACGCGGAAGCTGCGTGATACCGACGACGGAACTCTGGTCTTGGGTCAGATGCTGGGCAACGTGATCTTCGGCCTCGCCGTCGCGCCATTCGCCTGGGTCACGCCGGGTTGGCTCGACCTCGCCGGCCTTTTCCTCCTCGGCATCGTCTCGATGGCAGCCCATGCCTGCGTCAACCGCTCCCTGAAGATTGCTCCCGCCTCCGTTGTGGCGCCCTATCAGTACACGCTGATCGTCTGGGCCATCGTGCTCGGCTATCTGGCCTTCGGAGACATCGTCGAGTTCTGGACTCTGGCGGGCGCCGCCGTCATCTGCGCCGCAGGCGTGGGGCTGCTGCTCCTGGAGCGGGAAGCCGCCCGGCGTGGGCGCGAGACCAAGGACATCGAGGAGCCGGTACTCCCGGAGGCTTAATCCAAAGACTGACCTCATCCCCGCGGTCTCCCCCGCAAACGACCTTGACAGCTTCGCCGCCGCGTCCGTCAATGATGCAATAAAAACACAGAGGGAGTCCGATGCGCCTCAAGCTCACAATAGCTGCCG